>JAPPHP010000370.1 GCA_028821035.1 Gammaproteobacteria bacterium
CACCTCGACAAGGTGGTGGACATCGACCAGAGCCCCATCGGCAGGACGCCGCGGTCCAACCCCGCCACCTACACCGGGCTCTTCACGCCGATCCGCGAGCTGTTCGCGCAGACGCACGAGGCGCGGGCGCGCGGCTACCGTCCGGGCCGCTTCAGCTTCAACGTGAAGGGGGGCCGCTGCGAAGCGTGCCAGGGGGACGGCGTCATCAAGGTCGAGATGCACTTCCTGCCGGACATCTACGTGCCCTGCGACGTCTGCAAGGGCAAGCGCTACAACCGCGAGACCCTCGACGTCCGCTACAAGGGCCGGAACATCCACGAAGTCCTGGAGATGACCGTCGAGGAAGCGCGCGAGTTCTTCGACGCCGTGCCGATCCTCGCCCGCAAGCTCCAGACGCTGATGGACGTAGGGCTCTCCTACATCCACCTCGGCCAGAGCGCGACGACGCTCTCCGGCGGGGAGGCCCAGCGGGTGAAGCTCTCGCGGGAGCTGTCGAAGCGCGACACGGGCAACACGCTGTACATCCTGGACGAGCCGACCACCGGGCTCCACTTCCAGGACATCGAGCAGTTGCTCGCGGTCCTGCACCGCCTGCGCGACCAGGGCAACACGATCGTGGTCATCGAGCACAACCTCGACGTGATCAAGACCGCCGACTGGATCGTGGACCTCGGACCCGAGGGCGGCTCCGGAGGGGGCGAGATCGTGGCCGAGGGGACGCCGGAACAGGTCGCGAAGAGCCGCAAGTCCCACACGGGCCAGTTCCTGAAGCGGATCCTGGCGGCGGACGCCGAAGCGAACGGGGCCGGCATGTAGGGGCGGGGCTTGTCCCCGCCCGTGGTGGTCCGTGCACGATTCCGACCCGGGACGCCACAAGGGCGTCCCCTACACCGCCCGTGGACAGCGCGTTGTCAGCGCCGGCCGGGCCTGCCGGCGGCGGTCGCGAACCCCGAGCGAAACACGGCGATCCGGCTTGCCGGCCCCCCCACCAGCCGGCGCATGTCTCCGGCGAGCGAGTAGAGAACGGGCACCAGGAACAGCGTGACGAGCGTCGACAGGGCGAGACCCCAGCCGACGGCGAGCGACATGACGCTGACGATGGTGTCGTACCCCCCGATGCCGTAGGCGCTCGGCACCACGCCCCCCAGGGTCGTAAGGGTCGTGACCATGATCGGCCGGAGCCGTTCCGTCACCGCCTCGATGATCTCGCCGGTGGCCTCCTCCGGGGAGAGCCCGTCGCGGTCCCCGAGACGCCGGTGAATCCCGTCCACCATGACGATGGAGCCGTTCACCACGATCCCGGCCAGGCCGATCGACCCGAGCATCGCGAACATGCTGAGCGGCTGGCCATGCAGGAAGAAGACGACGATCACCCCCGCGATCGCGAGCGGGATGACGAGCATCACGAAGAGGGCTTCAAGCAGGGAGCCGAGCATGAGCCAGATGACGACGGCGATGCCGACGACCGCGAGCATGGCCGCGACCGCCATGCGGGCGGTCACCTTCTGCGTCTCCAGGGCCTCGCCGCCATTGAAGACGAAGAGCCCCGGAATGTCCGCGAAGCGCGGGAACAGTTGGTCTTCCATCCGCGCGGCGAAGGTCAGGGCGGTCAGGTCGCTCGATTCGAGGAAGCTCGCGCGCACCGTCGCGGCCCGGTAGCCGTCCCGGTGGTAGATCCGGCTCACCGATGGCACCTCCATCGGGTCCACGACGTCGCGCAGCCGGACCAGCGCGCCGTCCCTGGCCTGCACGGGCGTCTCCAGCAGTGCGTCGAGGTCGCCCCGCGCCGCCGGGTCGAACTGCACCCGGAACTCGGTCGTATGCCGGAGGTCCCGGTGTTCGCTGGCCTCGAAGCCGTAGAAGGCCGCCGCCAGGGTCTGGCCCACCGTTTCCGGATCGAGACCGCGTAACGCGAGCTTCTCGTAGTTCAGGTTCAGTTCGACCTGCGGCGTGCCCGGGCGTTCGTCGATCTCGACCTCGACGACCCCGGGCGTGCCCTCGAGGTAGCGGGCGATCTCGAACGCGACGCCGCGCCGGACCTCGTCCTCGTTGGAGAGGACATGGACCGTGACCGGCAGGTCCGTCGGCGGGCCGAAGAACTCGGACTGGTACACGACGTCGACATCGCCCGGTACCGTGAGGGCCCGCGGCAGCAGCTCGATCCACTGGGCGTTGCTGTGGGTGCGGTCGAACTTCCTGAACTGCACGATGAGGAGCGCCTCGTTGTCCGCCTCGCCGAACCCCTTCTCGAGGCCCGTCGTGTTCTGGTGGCCCACCCGGCTCGTCACGACCTCGATGTCGTCCGCGGTGACCTCGAGAATCTGCTTCGTCAGGTCCACGGCCACGGCTTCCGTCCGCTCGAGCGCCGTGCCCGGCGGCGTCTCGATCTTGACCATCAGCCGGTCGGCGTCGTTCTGGGGGAACAGCACGAAGGGGACGAGCGGACGCACGAAGCCGATGACCGCCACGAACGCCGCGAGTGCGACCGCGACGGTCGCCGCGCGATGCCGGAGGATGCGCGTGAGCGCCCGCCTGTAGAGCCCCTCGAGCACTTCCATGAAGCGCCGCTTCGCGAGGTCGGCGCGGCCGCTCAGGGTCGAGAGGTGCGCCGGCAGGACGAAGAACGACTCGAACAGGGAGAAGATCATGACGATCACCACGATCGTGGGGATCTGCCACATGATCTTGCCCGGCAGGCCGCCGAGCACGGTCAGCGGAAGAAAGGCCAGCACCGTCGTCGCCGCGGCCGCCGTCACCGGCGCCAGCATCTCGCGCGCCCCCGCCAGCGCGGCATCCACCGGAGGAAGTCCCTGGGCCCGCTTCACGACGATCCGTTCGGAGACCACCACGGCGTCGTCCACCACCATGCCCAGCACGACGATGAACCCGGTCAGGGTCAACAGGTTCAGCGTCATGCCGAACGACGGCACGACTGTCAGCGCGGCCATGAACACGATCGGGATGCCCACCAGGATCCAGAGCGCCGGGCCCGGTTTGACGAACAGGAACAGGACGCCCGTGACGAGCAGGACGCCGATCAGGCCGTTGGTGAACATCAGGTCGAGCCGGTTCTCCACCATGATCGACTCGTCGTTGACCGCACGGGCCTCGACGGTCGCGGGCAGCGGCGTCCGTGCGAGCTCGGCCTGTACCTGCTCCACGGTGTCGATGAGGTCGACGCCCACCCGTTTCTTCACGACGAGCACGACGCCGCGGCGGCCGTCGCCATGCACGATCAGGCCGGTATCGGCGCGCGCACGCTCGATCCGGGCGATGTCACCGATCCGCAGCGCGCCCGCACCGGGACGGAAACGCAGGATCGTCTCGCCCACGTCGGCGGGATCCTCGAAGCGGCTCCACATGACGACCTGGCGGCGCTCCTCCGCACTCTCGAGCACCCCGCCGGTGCTCGAGACGTTGCGCCGCTGCACCGCGGCGATGACCTCGGCCAGGGTGACGCCGTGTTCCCGGGCCAGGATCGGGTCGACCAGGATGCGCACCTCGGGATCCTGCAGGCCCACCGGCACCACGTCGCTCACCGCGTCCAGGCGTTCCAGCCGGTCCTCGAGATCTTCCGCGGCGTCGCTCAGGGCCGGTTCGGGCCCGGACAGCAGCACCTCGACGACCATGGCGGTGCCCGGATCGATCCGCAGGAAGGTCGGCTCGTCCTCCATCTCCGGCGGGAAGTCCGTGATGCGGTCGACCGCCGCGCGCAGGTCGATCTCCGC
>JAPPHP010000242.1 GCA_028821035.1 Gammaproteobacteria bacterium
ATGATGCCGCTCTCGTACTTCTTGACGGCCCGGACCTCGCGCGCCTGCGCCTCGAGCGCCATGTTCTTGTGCACGATGCCGATCCCGCCTTCCTGGGCCATGGCGATGGCGAGACGGCCTTCGGTGACCGTGTCCATGGCGGCGGACATGAGTGGAATGTTGAGCGCGATGTCCCGCGTCAGGCGGGTGTGGAGATCGACTTCGGAGGGCAGGACCTGGGAGTACGCGGGGAGCAGGAGAACGTCGTCGAAGGTGAGCGCTTCCTGGGCGATTCGCAGCATGAGGCACCCGCTGGGACAAAACGAGATTTTACGAGGGTCGGGCGGGTGTGTAAACGCGCGGCGCTCCGCGTCACGGCCAGAGGGCACCTCCGGCGACCCGTTCGGCGAAGCGCCCCGCCGGCCACACGTCGATGCCGTCTTCGCTGCGAAACGACCGGTGTCCGGCGTACACCAGTACCCTACGCGTCAGTCCGTCCAGTGCCCGCAACCCCTTCAGGTGGCGCGTATGGTATCGGGCGGTCGCCTTCACTTCGATGCCCAGCAGCTCGTTGCCCCGACGCAGGACGAAGTCGACCTCGGTCCCGGACCCGTGGGGCGCCCAGTAGAACAGCTCGTCGAAGAGTTCCGTCGTCTGCGCGTGTGCCCGCAACGTCGTGCCGACCCAGCTCTCGAGGAGCGGCCCGCGCTCTTCCGCGGACACGGCGCCGAGTTGGCGCTTGACGGCACGGACCACGCCGGGGTCGACCCAGTAGAGCTTCGGCTGCCGGCGCTCCCGGACCCGCATGCGCGCCTGGAAGGCGGGCAGGCGGTACGCGAGCAACGTATCCACGAGGATGTCGAGATACCCTTCCACCGTCGTGCGCGCCACGCCGGCGTCCCGCGCGATTCCCGCCACGTTGACGACCTGGCCGTTGAACAGCGCCGCCACCGGGAGGAAGCGGACGAATCCGGGCAGGTTGCGCACCAGCGCCTCGGCCCGGATCTCCTCGCGCAAGTACAGGTCCGCATAAGCTTCCAGCACTTCGCGTGGATCGCCGCTGACCCACACCAGCGGGATCGAACCGAACCGCAGCACGCGCTCCAGGTCGAAATCGGCGCCGAGCTCTGCGGCCGTGAGCGGGAACATCGTCTTCCGCAGCGCCCGCCCTGCGAGCAGATTCGTGCCCGCCGCCTTGAGCTTGCGCGCACTCGAGCCAAGCAGCGCGAAACGCAGGCGGCGCGACTCGATCAG
This sequence comes from Gammaproteobacteria bacterium, assembly GCA_028821035.1. Lineage (GTDB taxonomy): Bacteria > Pseudomonadota > Gammaproteobacteria > Pseudomonadales > Azotimanducaceae > VXNE01. Next base: position 1,234 of record JAPPHP010000242.1, read on the forward strand.
CCGGTGCGCCTCGTTGAGCAGCCCCGGCAGGCGCTGCACCTCGTCCACGACGGCCCAGTCGCCCGGTCCGAGTTCGGCCAGCGACTGCGCGAAGAGAGACGGATCGGCCAGGAGGTCACGGTACAGACGCTCGTCGAGCAGGTCCACGGCCGTCGCGTCGGGAAGCGCGCTCCGCACCCATGTGCTCTTGCCCACGCCGCGCATGCCGAACAGGAAGAAGCTCTGAGACGGAAGTTCCGTCAGTCGACGGTAGTTGTCCACCTAGCCGTCATTTATCCTTGAAAAATGACGAGATACTATACACGGCGGACCGCTTGAAGGCCAAGCTGCCGGCTACGTCACCGGCTTTCGCTCGACGGGAGTCAATGCGCGTCAGCGACGCGGGAACGGCTCACCCGCCGCATGGGATGCAGCGCGCCGTCCTCGCCGATGATGTGCTCGGGGATGACGACGTCGTAGTTGCCGAGGCTCACCGCCTCCTGGTCGGTACGCGTACCGCTCATCAGCCCGAGGGTCCCGTAGGGGCGCAGCCCAAGTCGCGCCCGCAGTTTCGGGCTCGCCTCGTCGAGCACTTCCTGCAGGCACGTGACGCCCCAGTTCTCCTGCTGCCGCGTCCACGGCAGGCAGAAGAAGGTGGTGACGTGGCGGCGCGGGTGTCCGACGGGGTTCGCGCCGGCGCTGTGCCAGACCCGCCCGTCCCAGCAGTACACGCTGCCCGCGGGCGCCGTGATCTGGACGGCCTTCTCCCGCGGCGGCGGCTTGATGAGGTGTTCGGCCGGCCAGCGGTGGCTCCCGGGGACGAGCCACGTGCTGCCACGCTCGGGCGTGAAGTCGTCGAGCAGCCAGAACAGGTTGCAGGACGCCGCGAAGTCCGCCGTCGCCGGCACCTGTCCCTGGTCGCGGTGCAGTTGCTGCGGCTCCGCCGTGGGCCCGAGGAAGACGCCCGCGGTCATGCTCGAGAGCAGGAAGCTCTTGCCGAGCAGGTAGCCGGCGAGTTCGTCGGCCTCCGGGCGCACGACGAGGTCGAGGAACTCCCGGCCCTTGTTGACCATGTTGGAGAGGAGCTGCTTGTTGTGGTCGCCCCGGTACGGCGACCGGTCGCCGAGCGCCCGTTCCGCGGCGGCCTGGCGTTCGAGCCTGTCCCGCAGCGCCTCGACCTCGCGATCGTCGAGCACGTCGGTGAGGATGCAGACGCCGTACTCCGTCAGGTCGGCCTTCGCCTGGTCGATGTCCCCCGTGGGGTCCGGCAGTGGCAGCGGCGTGGGCTCCGGCAGGCGCGGGGCGGCCACGTAACGCGTCTGACGGTGCGCTGCAGGACTGGGCATCGCGGTCTCCATCGTCGGTCCACGGAACAGTGCCCATTGTACGACCGCGACGGGCGCTCGCCCGCAGGCGCCGTTGCAGGGTCACGATAGCTCCCCTAACATCACCGCCTTCATCGCGAAGGGACACCCACCTTGGATCTACCCGCACTCGGGACCAACCCCGATCTCGACGACATCATGCAGCGCGCGCGGGCCCTCGACATCGAGGAGCACCTGCTCGACCTTGCCATGTACGGTTTCACCGTCGTACCCCCGGAGAAGCTGGCGCCCCCCGCGCTGACCGAACGCCTGCGCGCCGCGATCCTCGACGTCTACGAACGGCGCACCGGCCACCACATCGACGACTGGCGCACCTACGACGGCAAGATCGAGCGGTACCAGGCGTGGGGGTGGCTGCTCGAAAACGATGCTTTCCTCGAGGCGGTCCACCAGCCGGCGTTCCAGTGCATCGCCCGGTTCCTGACGGGCAAGAGCGGATTCCTGGCGGGGGCCTCTTTCATCCTGAAGACACAGCAGCAGGAGATGGACCTGCCGCTGCACAGCGACAGCCACGGCGTGCCCCCGCCATGGCCGAGCTTCGCCACGTACGCCAACCTCTCCTGGCTGCTGACGGACTACCTGAGCCGGGAGGACGGTCCGACCCTCCTCGTGCCCGGCAGCCAGCGGGGGCGCATGCCGCGCGGCGCCGAGAGCCAGGCGCACCTCACCGAGCACGAGTACATCAAGCCCGTCCCCCTCGAGGGGGCCGCCGGCTCGCTGGCCGTGTGGAACGGCTCCATGTGGCACGGCTCGGTGCGCCGCACGAAGCCCGGTGCGCGCATCACGCTCGTGCACGTCTACCAGCGCGTGTTCATGCGCCCGATCGAGCGGGTCAAGGAGATCTCGCCGGAGCAGCTCGAGCGCTGGCCGGGGCTGCCGAAGCTCCTCGGTTACGAGCGCATCTATCCGTACCAGGAAGAAGTCGACCGTCCGCACCACGTCGACCCCACCATACAGGCGGGTCGGGACCAGTACGCCTGACGCCGGCGAGAGGAGAACAGACCATGGACATACCGGCCCTCGACAGCGTCCCCGACGCCGACGCCATCCGCCTGGAAGCGCGGCGGCTCGGCCTCGAGCGGCACCTGCTGGAGATGCACACCTACGGCGTCACGATCGTGCCGCCGGA
>JAPPHP010000332.1 GCA_028821035.1 Gammaproteobacteria bacterium
TGCGACGCATCGCACTTCGGGGCGGCGATCCCGATCCGGGGCGTGGCGGGCGACCAGCAGGCGGCGCTCGTCGGCCAGGGATGCCTGCGCCCCGGGATGACCAAGAGCACCTACGGCACCGGGTGCTTCCTCATGACGAATACGGGCGCGAAGAAGCTGGCTTCGGACGCGCGCCTGCTGACGACCGTCGGCTATCGGCTGGGCGGGGAGACGACGTTCGCCCTCGAGGGCAGCATCTTCGTGGCCGGCGTCGCGGTGAAGTGGCTGCGCGACCGGCTCGGCCTGATCGATACCGCGGCCGAGACCGAGGCGATCGCGCGTCGGATCGGCGGCGACACGCACGGGGTCCACGTCGTGCCGGCGTTCACGGGCCTCGGGGCGCCGCACTGGCGCGCGGACGTCCGCGGCGCGATCACGGGCCTGACCCTGGACGACGGCCGCGACGAGATCGTGACGGCAACCCTCAAGAGCGTCGGCTTCCAGACCGCGGACCTCGTGGCCGCCATCGCCGCAGACGGCGTGTCGGTCGAGACCCTGCGGGTGGACGGCGGCATGGTGGCGAACGACTGGTTCTGCCAGTTCCTCGCGGACGTGCTGGATGTCGCCGTCGAACGGACGCCGTTGCCCGAGACGACCGCGCTCGGCGCGGCCGCCCTGGCGGCGGTGGGGGCGGGACTGGTCGAGGACACGGCCGCGATGACGGCGGCTGAGGGGGAACGACGCTTCCTGCCGGCCGTCGCACCCCGGACGCGCACTGACTGGCTCGACGGGTGGCACGCCGCGGTGGAGCGGCTCCTTGCGCCTTGAGTCTGCGGCGCTATCCGTCGGCAGGTCTTGATTGCCCGGAGTGCCACGCGAGGTGGACGGGCTGCCCGTCCGGCGCTACGCGCCCGAGCGCGCCGCGAGCTTTCATGGAAGCGGGGTGGAGCCATGCCCGCGTGTCCGGATAGTCGGGCGTTCCGGGCGCCGTTGCGGTGTCGAGGGTCTCGAGGGCGCTGCGCAGTCCGGCGAGCACACCGGCGAACCGGTTCCGCCAGCGCGCCTCGATTTCCGTGACCAGTGCCGGGTAGGAGTCGCGAATCCGGCGGGACTTTGGCGTCAGGTAGACCGTCCGCGACCCGTCGCGCGGCCGGCCCGGTTCGACGACCACGCAAAGATGCCGCTCCGGGGCCGATTTGCCGGTGCCGATCACGTCGCAGATGGAACGCGCCCGCTCCAGGGACACGGCGTCGTCGGGCACCTGCGGGAGGAATACGGACGCCGCACCGAGCGGGCCGACGTGCGCTTCCTCGTAATCGATCGTGAATGCCGCCAGGACCTTGGACAGCAGAACTGACAGGGGGAGTCCGGTCGCGGGCGCGGACGTGTCGCGCGGGACGACAGGCCACTCGGTTCCGCGACCCGGAGCGCGCGGCGGACCGGGCTCCGTGCGGAGGAAGGAACCGCCCGTGAGGGACGGATCGCTCGGGCCGTAGCCGGTGAGGTACCACGGCCACTCCAGTTCCTGGCTGGTCACCATCTCGGCGAGCGCGCCGCGCAGGCCGTCGATCACGGCCGACCCGTGCCGATGGCGCCACGCAGTCTCGACCTCGACGAGCCGCCTGCGGGCCGCGGCTTCCAGCAGTCTCGCGCGCTCGGTCAGCCGGGCCGTGCGGCTGCCGGCGGCACCGGGCTCGAGCCAGGCGAGACGTTTCAGATCGCGTAGCACGACTCGGACGACGCGCTTGGCGAGGACGCCGCGCGTAGCGAGTTCCCCGTCGGTGAGCGCCTCGGCGCCGAACACACGCAAGACGTTGGACCAGATCGGCAGCGTCGGCACGTCGTCGCCCGCGTCGCCGTATTCCCGTTCGAACGCGATCAGGACGTGACTCAGCAGCGTCGGGAGCGGGACGGTCTCGAGCTTCTGCCACGGGCGTCCCGGCGCGAGACACTCCGTGCCCGCGTAGCCGAGGGCGCGTGCGAATCGCAGGCCGTCACGGGCATCGAGGGACAGCCGCACCCGACGGTCCGAAGCGATCGTTCGCGGCGCGGCGCCGCGCCGCAGGATGTGCTCGACCGCGAGCCGGGCAGCGGTCCCGGCGGGACTGTCGTCGAACGACACCTCCGCCAGGACGCCGGAGCCGTCCGCGCGGCAGCGGCTCTCACCGGGCGCGATGCCCGCGAAGTCTCCGAGGATGCGGTTCAGGCGGTCCGCTATCGTAGGGGTGGATGGCATGCGCTACCGCACGCGCTCCACCGTCGCGCGCGCCAGCGCGTCGAGCGGGCCGTGGCGCAGACCGAGCCCCTCCAGTAGGCGGAGCGCTTCCGAGAGGGTGTCCTGGGCCAGCGACCGTGCCCGGTTGAGGCCGACGAGCGCGGGATACGTGTTCTTGCCCAGGGCCGTGTCGGAGCCGGCGGGCTTGCCGAGCCGCTCGCTCGATTGCGTGACGTCGAGCACGTCGTCGACGATCTGGAAGGCGACGCCGAGCCGCTCGCCGAAGGTCGTGAGGTGCCGGAAGCGCCGGTCGTCGATGTCCGGCAGGGCGCACAGCGCGCCGAACTGCACGGCTACCCGGAAGAGCCGGCCGGTCTTCGCCGCGTGCATGCGTTGCAGTTGGGTCAGCGACAGCGGGGGCGCACCGGTCGCGTCCATGTCGCACGCCTGCCCCCCGACCATTCCCCGCCAGCCGGCGGCGTCCGCGAGCAGCCGCACCATGCGCAGGCGCGTGGCCTCCGGGACGCCGGGCGCGCCGGCCAGGACCTCGAACGCGAGCGTCTGCAATCCGTCGCCCACGAGCACCGCGGTCGCCTCGTCGAAGGCGATGTGACAAGTGGGCCGCCCGCGGCGCAGATCGTCGTCGTCCATGGCGGGCAGGTCGTCGTGGACGAGCGAGTACGCGTGGACGTACTCGATCGCGGCGGCGGGATCCACCGCGGTCTCGACCGATCCGCCGAGGGAGACGCATGTGGCGCACGTGATCGCGGGCCGCATTCGCTTGCCCCCGCCGAGGGCGGCGTAGCGCAACGCCTCCACGAGTTTCGGGGAGAGGTCGGAGCGTTCGGGCAGGTGCCGGGCGAGGGCGTCTTCGATCGGAGCGGCGAAGCGGGCCGTGACCGCCTCGGCGGCCGCGCCGGCGTCATCCGCCATCGTCGCCCGGGGCGGCTTCCGGGACGGGGGTCTCGGTGCCGTCCTCCATCAACGCCTTGACGCGCAGTTCCGCCTGCTCGAGGGCGGCCTGGCACTGGCGCGTCAGCCGCACGCCGCGCTCGAAGGCCTGCAGCGACTCTTCCAGGCTCAGGGAGCCGGTCTCCATCCGCTGCACGAGCGCCTCGAGTTCGGCGAGCGCGGCTTCGAAGTCGAGAGGTTCGGTTTCTTCGCTCATGGTGCAAGAGTACGCGGACGGAGGGGAGGGGGACAGTCCGGGTCCCCACCGGCCCGGATCCCGACCGAGTCAGTGAGGCCTCGTGCGGGTGTTCGCCCAGGCACCGGGCCCGATAACCGAACCGGTAGCTATTGGTGCTTCCAGCAAGGCGCGGTCGCCGGTGATGAGCGTGCTGCCTGCATGGGCATGCAGGAGTGCCCAAAGGTGGTCGTCGCCCGGGTCCGGAGCACCGGGTCCGCCGCCGGGCTCGCGCCACATAGCGTTGGCTGCGAGCTCGGCGAGCACGGCATCGACCTCGGACTCGGTCAGGCCGTGACGTCGTGTCAGCTTCGGCCGCAGTAGCAC
>JAPPHP010000355.1 GCA_028821035.1 Gammaproteobacteria bacterium
ACCAGATGGCGAACGCGTCGCGCTCGACCAGTTCGTAGAAGCCCTGCAGGATCGCCTCTTCCAGGGTGTTGCCCGCAGCGCAGCCGTTCGAGTCCGCGACCAGATCCACCGGGCCGCGCCGATCGCCCACTGCACCGAAGTACAGCGTCAGCGTCGGCAGGTAGCGATGGCGCTGCCGCGTGAGGGACCACACCGGCGTCCAGTCGGTTTCGGCCTCTGGGTCCAGGCGCGAGGGGACGACGTTGTAGGCGTGGTCCCCGGCGTTGATTCGCTCGGCGTCATCGAGCTGACGATCGCTGAACAACTGCATGTCGTTGGGATGGATGGCCTCGTCGCGTTCCGCCAGGTCGACGAAGCGGCCGCGGACGCGAATCTCGTCGCCGTGCAGGGCGCCCGAGTAGCGCTCGACCGCCTCGCAGAGCGCGCTGACCTCGGACTGCTCCCGCGTGCTGCCCTTGCCGGCGCTCTTGCTGCGCAGGCTGCGCCTGAGTGAACTCAGGTTCCGGCTCCGGATACCGGGATTGCTGCCGGCCCAGTAGACGTGCAGCCAGGAATCCGTCTCGTCGGTCGTGCGCCTGAGCCAGGTCACGACGCCGCTCACCGGGCTGACCAGGTGCCGGTATCGCGCCAGGGTTACTTCCGGCGGCACGGTCCGCGCGCCGCCGCTGTTCCGATCGGCCTTGGGGCTCGCATTCAGGCACAGCGGGACCGGCGGCCGGTCGGGCCGACGCAGGGCGTCGTCGCCGCAGGCCGGACACTGCGGGCGCCGCACGACCGGGTGCTGCGAACTCGCGAACGTACCCACGTCCATCGCGATCGCCCGTTCGGCGATCGGGGCCGCCTCGTCGAGCACCAGCCACTTGACGATCTCCGCAGCGATCAGCCCGTACAGGGCTTCGAGCACCGGGGGCGAAGCCGCGAACGGCTTGAAGGCGGCCTCCTCGCCGACCACGTTGCGCAGGAAACCGTGGACTTCCCGATGACTGCGGAGGCGGTAGGCCAGGCAGTCCCAGCAGGGGCCATCTCCGTCCGCGCGGAACACGGGGCCGAACAGCGCCTCCATGCCGCGCGGCCGCACGAGCGTCCAGGGCGCCCGCGCATCGAGGTGGCGCCGATTCACTTCTGCGAGGCGCGTTTCGAGATAGTCCTCGCAGACCACGACGCTGAGCCGGGGATCGCCCGTCCCTACGCGGGCGCCACTCTCCTCGAGGCGCCGGGTCAACCGCCCGTCGTCCCCTTCGACCGCCACCAGGGACTCGGCCAGGCGCTGCTCGGCCCAACGCGGCGATGCGCCGAGCGCCGACCAGTAGGCCGCCCGCGCCGGATCCATGCCATGCTCGGCGGAGACGACGTAGCCCTTCGCGGAGAGTGCGGCGATGGCGGCCCGGACGTCGGCGGCGGCATGCGCGCTCCCGAGGGCCGCCACGATCTCCGCCGCCGGCCGCCGGCCGTCGAGCATCGGCAGCAGATCGCAGTACAGCTCGCCGTGCAGCAACGTATTGAAGGACTCGGAGACCAGCAGCGCCTGCCCTTCCCCGACGGCGTGGGACTTGAGGTGAGGTGTGAGTTCCGGACGTTCGACGAACCCCCGGTCGGCACGGGTCGTCGCCTGGAGCACGCCCTGTCGGGTTGGCATTCGGGAATCCTGGGCCGGATCAGCCGGCGCCCTCACGCGTGCGCGCGCAGTGCGTCGACCTCGCCGGCCGCGCGGGCGGCGGTTTCGGCGACCGCCGCCTGAAGCGCATCGAAGTCCTCGTGCCCGCAGGCCCTCGCAATGGCCGACCGGGTCTTCCGCGGCGCCGCCGCCGCGTCGAAGCCCTCGCCGCCTACGAGCCGCAGGACTCCCTGCACGTCGCGCCACGTCGCCGCGGCCTGCGCCAGCTCCTCCGCTCCGGCGTCAAGCAGCACCGACGCGGCGGTGGGCGCCGGGTCCTCGAATCCGCCGCCGTCGGTCAACTGCAGCAGTCGCGCGGCCCGCTCCACATCGGCAAGCCCGCCGCGCATGCGCGCGTATGCGGACACATCCGCCTCGGCGGAGTCTTCCGGCGGCTCGCGCAGTCGCGCCAGCAGCGTTTCGTCCGCGCCGCACGCTGCGAGAAGCTCGCGCCGCGCCTCGTCGAAGCGGCGCCCAACGTCCGAGTCGCCGCACTCGAAGACGCAACGCGCACTGGTCAGGACGGGCACGTCCCCGGGGGCCGCGTCGCTGACGTGGCCGACCAGTTCGGACAGCGACAACGCGGGCAGCGCACCCCCGTCGGTCGGCAGCGGCGAGAACACCAGGCTGTCCCGCGCCAGGTCGGCGAGACGCTCCCGGAAGCTCCCGGACAGTCGATCGCGCTCGCCGGGCTCAAGGCCGTCATGGACGAACAGCATCGGAATCGCGACGCCGGGGCCGACCTCCCGGCTCGCCACATCGCCCAGGCAGATGGCCGCGATGCCGCCATCGCGCAGTGGTCCCGCCCGGTCGACGAAATCCGCGACCACGGCCGCGAGGACCGTCGAGATCGACGCCTCGGCAAGGTTCGACAGCGCGGTCCGCGCCTCCGCAGGCGAGAGGTTCCCGCGCAGCACGTGCATGCCGACCTGAAACGCCTTGTCGTTCGACCAGTTCCGCACGACCTCGGCCGTTTCCCCCGCATCGGCCGCCGGCAACTCGGCGATCTGGTCCCGCATTTCCTGCACGCCCATCTCCAGCGTCCAGTACAGCCGGGCGAGCCCGCGCCGCGCGATCGACTCGTATTCGACGTCCGGGCCGAATCCCTGCGGCAGGTCGAGATCCGTGAACTCCCGGTCCTGCAGCGCGTCCAGCAGTTCCGGACTGCGCTCGATCCAGTGGGCGAGCCGCGGGGCGCCACCGTAGATCTCGACGATCGCGTCGAACGCCTCCGGCCGTGCCGCGGCGATGGGGCTTTCGTACGCGCTCCAGTCGTCGATCTCCGGATAGAAGTGCGCGCGCCACTGGTCGACCAGCGGGTCCATCTTCTCGAACCACCGCTTCGGACGCAGGACGAGGGGCATCATGTCGGCATAGGTCCCCGGCAGTACCGGCGACTCGTCGGGGCTGCCGATCTGCAGCAGCGGGAAGTGCCGGGCCACCATCGCGTGGTGGTCCGCATGCCGCTGCACGTTGAAGAACAGCCAGTTGCTGAACTTCCAGTCGGCGCTCCAGGAATGGCGCGGCATCACTTTTTCCCAACGCCCGTTCGCGAGCCGTACCCGACGCAGCCCGTAGTGCTGGAAGTAGTTGCTGATCTTCATCGAGAAGACGCAGCCGAAGCCGAGGAACGCGAACACCGGGACCGCCCAGATGCCGCCCATCCAGAAGGCCAGTCCGTACCAGAACGCCAGGCAAAGGCCGTAGCGCCAGAACGGGTTGCTGTAGTGCCATACGGGCAGGCGACGGCGCGCCAGGCGTTGGCGCGCAGCCTTCCAGGAGTTCGTGAGGTTGCTGGCAACTTCCCTGGGGAAGTACTGCCAGAAGCTCACGCCCTTGGGAGCGGAACCCACGTCGACGGGCGTGCCGACCTTCGCGTGATGAATGTAGACGTGTTCGGTGGCGTACTGCGGATAGGAGCCGCAGGCGAGCAGGAACTCCGCCAGCCGCCGCTCCCACGTGGAGCGCCGGTGAATCAGCTCGTGCCCGACGATGAAGAGCGCCTGGGCCTCCATCGTCAACAGGATCGCCAGGATCACGT
>JAPPHP010000025.1:0-1329 GCA_028821035.1 Gammaproteobacteria bacterium
GGTTCGGCTCGAACAGGCTCGTCAGGATGATGATGACGAAGAGCACCGGCAGGCCCGCCCAGATCTCCACGAGACGCTGGCCGATGAGGTCCACCAGTCCGCCGAAGTATCCCTGGGTCGCGCCCACCGTGATGCCGATGACCGAGGAGAGGAGCGTGAGCGCAAGCCCGAACAGCACCGACAGCCGAAAGCCGTAGATGAGGCGGGCCGTCACGTCGCGGGCGACGTCGTCGGTGCCCAGCCAGTGCCGCGCGCTCGGGGCTTCGGGCACCGCGCCCTCGGTGTAGAGGTCGATGGTGTCGTGGCTGAACCGGATGACGGGCCACACCATCCAGCCGTCCCCGGACTCGATCAGTTCCTGGACGAAGGGGGAGGTATAGCGGGCCTCGGTCTCGAACACCCCGCCGAACTCGGTTTCCGGGTAGCTGACGAGCACCGGCACGTACAGGTCTCCCTGGTAGCCGAGCACGATGGGCTTGTCGTTGGCGATGAGTTCGGCGAAGAGGCTTGCCACCACCAAGGCCCCCACGATCCACAGGCTCCAGTAGCCGCGCCGGTTGGCCTTGAAGTTGGCCCAGCGGCGGCGCGTGAGCGGAGAGAGCCGGGACCTCCGGGGCGCGTCGGCGCCGGCCCCCGCGATGGCTTCCGCCATCAGGCCGACCGGGTCTCGAAGTCGATGCGGGGATCGACGAGGGTATAGGTGATGTCGCCGATCAGAGTCATCGTGAGGCCCACGAACGTGAACACGAACAGGGACCCGAAGACGATCGGGTAGTCCCGGCGCAGCACCGCCTCGAAACCGAGCAGGCCGAGGCCGTCGAGCGAGAAGATCACCTCGATGAGGAGCGCGCCCGTGAAGAGGATGCCGACCAGCGCGGCGGGGAAGCCCGCGATCACGATCAGCATGGCGTTGCGGAACACGTGGCCGTAGAGGACGCGGCGTTCGTTGAGTCCCTTCGCGCGCGCCGTCAACACGTACTGCTTGGCGATCTCGTCGAGGAACGAGTTCTTGGTGAGCATGGTCAGCGTCGCGAAGCCCCCGATGGTGAGGGCGAGCACCGGCAGCGCGAGGTGCCAGAAGTAGTCGAGAATCTTGGCCGGCAGGGAGAGGTCGGCGAAGTCGTTCGACACCAGGCCCTTCAGCGGAAAGAGATCCAGGTACGCGCCCCCGGCGAGCAGCACGATCAGGAACACCGCGAACAGGAAGCTCGGCACCGCGTAGCCGACGAAGATGACGCCGCTCGTCCAGGCGTCGAAGCGGGTACCGTCGCGCACCGCCTTCATCACGCCGAGCGGGATCGAGATCGAGTAGATGATGAGCATCGACCA
>JAPPHP010000025.1:1429-3688 GCA_028821035.1 Gammaproteobacteria bacterium
CTCGCCGGAGTGCGCGTCCTCGACATCTCGGAAGGCGTCGCCGGCCCGTTCTGCGCGAAGCTGCTCGGCGACCTCGGCGCCGACGTGGTGAAGGTCGAGCGTCCCGGGACGGGGGACGAGACCCGCGCGACCGGTCCGTTTCCGGCATGGGCCAACGGCGCGGACATCGCGGCCGAGACCCGGCGCGAGACCAGCGCCGCGTTCTTCTACCTGAACACGAGCAAGCGCAGCGTGGTCCTGGACACCGGCACCGCGGACGGGCGGGACCAGTTCGGGCGGCTGCTGCGGCGGTTCGACGTCGTCGTCGCCGGGGAGACGGCGGAGTCCCTGGACCGCACGGGGCTCGGCTTCGAAGCGCTCAGGCGCTGGAACCCGGAGGTGATCCTCACCACGGTATCCGGGTTCGGCTCCTTCGGACCGCATTCGCACTACCAGTCATCGCACCTCGTGGCCTGCGCGGTGGGCGGCTGGTGCCAGTGCTGCGGCCTCCCGGAACGCGAGCCGCTGCAGGTCGGTGGCGCCCTGTCCGAGACCCTTGCCGGCGCGTTCGCGGCGGCCGCCACGCACCTCGCGGTACTTGGCCGCTCCCGCCACGGCGGCGGCGATCATGTCGACGTGAGCGTGCAGCAAGCGGTGTTCACGGGCGCCCAGATACCGACCCTGCTGTACGAGTACCTGGGGGTCGTCCCGGAGCGCCGGTCCAGTGTGGGCGCCGGTACCGGCGGCGGGTACGTGCTGCCGACCGCGGACGGCCACATCGGTCTGCAGGCGCTGACGCGACCCCAGTGGCAAGGCCTGTGCGAACTCCTCGGCCGCGGGGACATCGCCGAGGACGAACGCTACGCCACGGTCTCCTGGACCGCCCCCGACGAGCGCGTCGAGGAGATCCGCGCCGCGTTCCAAGCCGCCGTCACCGACCGCACCGCGGACGACGTCTTTCACGAAGCCGCGACCCGGCGTGTTCCGGTCGGCCTGATACCGGACATGGCCGGCCTCTTCGACCTGGCGCCCCACCGGCACCGAGATTTCATCGTCCCGCTCGAGCACCCGGTCGCGGGCACCGTCGCGGTGCCTGGCGTGCCTTTCCTGGCCACCGGCACCGCACCCCGTCCGTCGCGGCCGCCGCTGCTCGGGGAGCACACCGAGTCCGTCCTCGACGAGTTGGCCGATGCGGACCCGGAGCCGGCGGACGTTCCGGAGCGTCCCAATCCGCCGCCCCTCGCCGGCGTGCGCGTGCTCGACCTGTCGATGTTCTTCGCGGGGCCGGCGTGCGCGCAGATCGCCGCCGACGCCGGCGCCGAGGTCATCAAGGTCGAGTCGATCCAGCGCATCGACGGCTGGCGCGGCAGCGCGTCCGCGGACGCCGACGCCGAGTTGCCGGGGTGGGAGCGATCGCCTTACTTCAACTGGATCAACCGTAACAAGCGCGACGTCACGCTGGACCTCACCGATCCGCGCGGCGCCGAGATCGTCAGGACCATGGTGCGCGACGCGGATGTCCTCATCGAGAACTACACGCCCCGGGTGATGGCCCGGTTCGGGCTGTCCTACGAGACGCTGCGGGCCATCAACCCGCGGCTCGTCATGATCTCGCTGTCCGGCTTCGGCGCCGACAGCCCGTGGCGGGACTACGTCGCGTTCGGCATGTCCACCGAGCAGATGGCCGGCTTCACGCACCTCACCGGCTACGCCGGGGGCGAGCCGCTGTTCACGGGCACGACCGGCGGCGACCTGTTCGCCGGGGTCATGGGCGCCAACGCCCTGTTCGCAGCCCTGCACCACCGCGACCGCACGGGCGAGGGGCAGCACATCGACCTGAGCCAGATCGAGGCGTGCAGTCTCTACGTGGGTGACGCGATGACGGCCTGGTCCCTCGCCGGCGCCGATCCCGGCCGGGTGGGCAACGACCACCACCACTATCCGTTGCAGGGGGTCTACCCGTGCCGCGGCGGGCGGTGGGTAGCCATCACATGCAAGAACGAGGCCCACCGCGCGGCGCTCGCGGCCGTCGTGGGGGATGATGCCATCGCCACCGGGGCCGATTGCCACGCGGCCATCGCGGCCTGGACCGGTCCGCGCGACCACCGGGCGCTCATGGCCGAGCTCCAGGCCGCCGGCATTCCCGCGGGCGCCGTGCAGAACGGCCCGGAACTGCTCGCCGATGCACAGCTTGCGGCGCGCGGCGGCTTGCTCCTGCAGGATCGGCCCGGGCTCGGTCCCCGGCACTATCCGGCGCAACCGTACCGGTTCCGGCGCGCG
>JAPPHP010000307.1 GCA_028821035.1 Gammaproteobacteria bacterium
CACGGGCTTCCCGAAGGGGGTCGTGCACAGCCATCGGCTCATCCGCAACATCGAGGAACGCGGCTTTCGGATGGCGATCACCGAGCGCGACACCATCATGAGCTACCTGCCCCTGTTCCACGCCTTCGGCTACTCCGAGGCCGCCCTGATGTCGATGGTGACCGGCGCGCGGCAGGTCCTGACCGCGACCTTCGACGCGGACGAGGTCCTCGACCTGATCGACCGCGAGGGCGGGACGGTCACCCACGGCTTCGAGGCGCACATGCAGATGCTGTGCGACGCGCAGGAGGCGCACCCGCGCAACCTCGCGACCCTCCGCACCGGGGTATTCGCCGCCGGCATGCTGAGCGCCACGCCGGTCGCCTACCGGGGCGCCCGTGTGCTGCGGCCGCTCAAGGCGGTGTCGGCGTTCGGCATGACCGAGATGTGGGGCGGCGCGGCGCTGTCCGCCCTCGACGACGATCCGCCCCATCGCCTGGAGACCTCCGGCTATCCCGCGCCAGGGTACGAGTTCCGTGTCGTGGATCCCGAGACGGGCCACGAGCTACCCGACGGGACGCCCGGGGAACTGCGCGTGCGGAGCTACGCCCTGATGCAGGGCTACTACCGAAAGCCGGAGGAGACCGCGGCGTCCTACGACGCCGACGGCTGGTTCCGCACCGGCGACATGGGGGAGCGGCACGCCGACGGCTACATCCGCTTCCTCGGCCGCTTCAAGGACATGCTGAAAGTGGGCGGGGAGAACGTCGACCCGATGGAGGTCGAGGGCCTGCTGCTCGACCATCCCGCCGTCCAGCAGGTCGCGGTCGTCGGCGTGCCCGACCGCAGGCTGTCGGAAGTGGCCGTGGCGTTCGTCGAACGCAGACCTGGCGTCGAGGCGGGGGAAGCGGACATCCTCGGGTACTGCCACGGCAGGGTCGCGAGCTTCAAGATCCCGCGCCGCGTGTTCTTCCTCACGGAGTTCCCCATGACGGCGTCAGGCAAGATCCGCAAGGTGGAACTGCGGGAGGAGGCGAAGCGGCTGGCGGGCTTGCCGTATCAGCGCGCCTGACCAACCCCTCGGCGCCTCAGCCGTCGGCCAGAAGCCGAACGAGCCGCTCGGTGTCGGACCAGCCCAGGCAGGCGTCGGTGATGCTCTGGCCATACGTTACGGGCTCGTCCTGGCGGCCTTCGACGAGGTGGCTTTCGAGCATCACGCCCACCAGTCGGCGGTTGCCCGCACGGCGCTGCCGGAGGACCGCATCCACGCCGTCTCGCTGCCGCGCCGGGTCCTTGCCGCTGTTGCCGTGACTGCAGTCCACGAGGATGCCCGCGTCGAGTCCGCGGGCCTCGAGTGCGCCGGTCGCGTCCGCCACGGCCTCGGCGTCATGGTTGGGGCGTGTGCCGCCGCGGAGCACGAGGTGACAGTCCTCGTTGCCGCTCGTCTCGAGGAGCGCCGGCGCCCCCTCCTTGGTCAGGGAAGGGAAATGGTGCGAACGCCGCGCGGCGACGACCGCGTCCACGGCGACGGCCACGTTGCCGTCGGTGCGGTTCTTGATGCCGACCGGCATCGAGAGCCCGGACGCCAGTTGCCGATGGACCTGGCTCTCCACCGTCCGCGCGCCGATGGCGCCCCAACTGACGAAGTCCGCGTAGTACTGCCCGAAGGTCGTATCGAGGAACTCGCTCGCCGCCGGCAGCCCCATGCCGACGATGTCCTTGAGCAGCGCCCGCGCGCCGCGCAGCCCGGCGTTCACCTGGAACGTGTCATCCAGGTGCGGATCGTTGATGTAGCCCTTCCAGCCCACCGTCGTGCGGGGCTTCTCGAAGTACACCCGCATGACGATCACGACGCGCTCGGCGACGGATGTCGCAAGCGGCGCCAACCGTCCGGCGTACTCGCGCACCGCCTCGGGATCGTGCACCGAGCACGGGCCCACGATGGCCAGCAGCCGCGGGTCGCGTCCGTGCACGATGTCGGCCACGGCGCGCCGGGCGGCACTCACCGTCCCCGCCGCCGCCGCGTCTATCGGGATCTCCTCCTCGAGGATCGCCGGGCTGATCAGGGGCCGGGTACGGCGGATGCGCAGGTCGTCGGTCCGGCTCACGGAGTCCTCTCCCCTTGCCGCACGGGCGCGGCGCGCCTCAGTTCAGCGATCCCTTCCCGTACAGCGCAAGTTCGATGGCCTCCCATTCGACCCCGTCGCCGATCTCGTCGTCGTACATGAAGTCGCGGGGACCCTCGTCGCGCCGTATCCGCGCCTTCGGACCGGCGGGCAGGTCCGTCCAGGTCCCGTAGCGCTGCTCGAGTTCGGCCAGTTCGGCTGCGGTGAGCTTGACCAGACGGCACGGCACGCCTTTCAAGTGCGGCACGCCCTGCTCCACGTCCATGAGCCCCATGTCCTCGTCGTCGGCGAGCTGCGCGTCGGAGAACGCCCACATGCCGGACAACCGTTCGATGCCCTGGCCCGCTTCGGGCTTCCACCAACCGTGCGGGACCCGTACCAGCCCCTTCGGCATCTGGTCGCGGACATCCGCGCGCATGGCGACCCGCGCCTTCGGCGTCTCGACCCAGAGCCAATCCCCGTGCGCAAGACCGTACGCGCCGGCGTCGTCGGGATGCAGGTACACCGTCGGCTCCGGCGCCCGCCGGCGCAGTTCGGGGACGTGCCGCTGGCCGGTCTGGAAGTACTGGTCGTCGCGCACGCCGACGAACAGCGCCAGCGGCCACTCGGCGTCCGGTTGCGTGGCCTCGCGGTAGTAGGGCAGCGGATCGAAACCGAGGTCCTCCAGCACGGACGAGTACAGTTCGACCTTGCCCGACGGCGTCGCGAAACCGGTCTCGACGTACTTCTTCTCTCCCGACGGGGTCATCGGGACCATCCCGTCGGCGACCACGTCTTCCCAGGTCTTGCCCGACGGAGTCAGGCGATGGTCGAACAGGTCCGTGAGGGACTCCCACGGGAAGTGCTCGCCGAGGCCCATCCGGTGGGCGAGTTCGCGCCAGATGTAGAAGACGCTGCGGCACTCGCCCGGCGGCTCCGCGGCCTGTTCGCTCACGCCCACCATCATGCTCGGGCGCTCGAGCCAGGCGTCCCCGGGCAGCACGTAGTCGGCGATCTGCGCCGTGGGCGTCATCATGTGCTCGTGCACCACGAAGAGGTCCTGGTTCATCAGGCCCTTGTAGATCTGGCGCGTGTTGGCGAACGCCATCAGCGTGTTGTTGCCGAGCGAGAAGAATGCCTTGACCGGGTACGGCTTGCCCTCCGCCATCGCCCGGAACGTGGAGGTGGGGTTGGCCATGTAGCACCCGCCGACCAGGTTCGCCCACTCGCGCCCCCAGGTCCTGCGCGTCGGCTCGCGCAGGGCTTCCATGCCGCGGTAGGTGAACACCGGGAACTCGTCCGCGCCGAGTTGCTTCGCCCGCTGCTCCGGCGCCAGGCGCTCGTGCAGTTCGAGGTCCGTGTCGGAGACGATGCCCGGATTGAACGGCATGAAACGCTCGCCGCCCTTGACGTCCAGGTTGCCGGTCAGCGCCCGCAGCGCGCAGTGCAGCCGGATGGCCGACGTGCTCGACGTCTGCTGGTCGGTGATGGGCGACCAGGGGATGGAGGCCGGGGAGTTGGTGGCGTACATGCGGGCGGCCTTCGCGATGAGTTCCGCGTCGACGCCGGTGATCGCCGCCACCCGCTCGAG
>JAPPHP010000074.1 GCA_028821035.1 Gammaproteobacteria bacterium
GCCTGCAGCATCGTGGAGTCGTGGCTGGCCGCACCGAACGTCTCCATGCTGGATCCCGGACCTCGCACCTGGAGGCAGCTCGCATCCCTTTGTACGGATGCGCAAGCCCGGGGGGCGTTGGTCATGGATGCCCACCTCGCCGCGATGGCACAGGAGCATGGGGCGGTGGTCGCAACGGCCGACCGCGACTTCCGCCGTTTCGCCGGCATCCGAACCACGAACCCGCTCGAGCAGCCGGTGTAGTGACGGCCCTCGTGGTCGCGCGGGCCAGAGTTGTGCAAGGCGCGGCACGGGAGGGGACAAGCGCCTCCCCTACGTCGCCGCGTCAAGGACGTTGCCCCCCACGTAGTCCAGCACGCTCTGCTGGAAATGCGTGACGGGCCCCTCCGCGCCGGGCCCATCCGCAAGCGGCCCCACCTCGAACTTCGGCGAGTGCAGGTTGCGCTGGATCTTCTCGCAGATCCACATGTCCTCGATCTGGAAGTCGCCCGATTCCAGCGGATGGGCTTCGAGATCGTCGAGCCGGACGACGGACGCCTCCCCGGAGGGCTCGAAAACGCCGCGCCGCGACCCCTGGGGCAGCCAGTTGCGGACTCGCATCAGCGTGGTCTCCGCATCGACGGGTTCCAGGATCGACACGGAGAAACCCCAGGGATGCGGGGCAACGATCGTGAGCGGAAAGAGCATCACGACGCCGGGATAGGTCGGCGTCTCGTGTCCCGGGAGGCGCCGCCCGCCCGCTCCCTCGACGATCCGCTCGGTCAGCACGCTGCTCGACTCCGGTCGACCCTCCCGCTCCGTCGAATACCACACGGCGTGGCGACCGACGCGGCGCCACACGTTCCGGTCCGGGTAGAGCGGGCCGAGCGTGCGGTCGTGGAGGTAGCCCAGGTGATAGCCGTCCACCGCGTTCTCGTAGAAGATCTTCCAGTTGCAGCTCATCTGGTAGACCGTCTCGCCCGTGAAGACGAGGCTGCCGTCGCCGAGGTCGTGCGGCCAGGCGTGCGCGTCGAGCCCGGCGATCCACGTGTCGAAGGACTCCGGCGGCTCCGGATGCGGATTCACGTAGACCATCCCCCGGTGCACGCCCACCGACGCGGGGTGCAGCGACAGGCGCTCCCTCGGGACGGAACCAAAACACGCGTCCTCGTGCGGAACCGTGCGCAGGGCTCCGGACATGGCGTACGTCCAGCGGTGGTGGGGACAGCGGATGCTCTTGCCCACGTTGCCCTTCCCCTCCACGACCTCGCAGCCCCGGTGCCGGCAGACGTTATGAAACGCGCGGAGGGCGCCAGCGTCGTCGCGCAGGACGAAGAGCTGCTGGTCGAGGATGCGCGTCGTCAGGAAGTCCCCCGGCCCCGCGAGGTCCGCCGCGAGGCCCGCCCACACCCAGCAGCGGTCGAACAGCGCCTGGCGTTCGCGCTCGAGCCACGCGGCGTCGATGTAGGAGTGCTTCGGCAGGAGCTGCCGCGGCGGGTCGTATTCTCGTGTCATGTCCTCGCTCCCGATCCATCCAGCAGCGTCCGCACTACGCGGCGCCGCGACCGGCCCCGTCTCCCACGTAGTCCAACACGCTCTGCTGGAAGTGCGTCACCGGCCCCTCCGCGCCCGGCCCGTCCGCGAGCGGCCCCACCTTGAACTTCGGCGAGTGCAGGTTGCGCTGGATCTTCTCGCAGATCCACATGTCCTCGATCTGGAAGTCGCCCGATTCCAGCGGATGGGCTTCGAGATCGTCGAGCCGGACGACGGACGCCTCCCCGGAGGGCTCGAAAACGCCGCGCCGCGACCCCTGGGGCAGCCAGTTGCGGACTCGCATCAGCGTGGTCTCCGCATCGACGGGTTCCAGGATCGACACGGAGAAACCCCAGGGATGCGGGGCAACGATCGTGAGCGGAAAGAGCATCACGACGCCGGGATAGGTCGGCGTCTCGTGTCCCGGGAGGCGCCGCCCGCCCGCTCCCTCGACGATCCGCTCGGTCAGCACGCTGCTCGACTCCGGTCGACCCTCCCGCTCCGTCGAATACCACACGGCGTGGCGACCGACGCGGCGCCACACGTTCCGGTCCGGGTAGAGCGGGCCGAGCGTGCGGTCGTGGAGGTAGCCCAGGTGATAGCCGTCCACCGCGTTCTCGTAGAAGATCTTCCAGTTGCAGCTCATCTGGTAGACCGTCTCGCCCGTGAAGACGAGGCTGCCGTCGCCGAGGTCGTGCGGCCAGGCGTGCGCGTCGAGCCCGGCGATCCACGTGTCGAAGGACTCCGGCGGCTCCGGATGCGGATTCACGTAGACCATCCCCCGGTGCACGCCCACCGACGCGGGGTGCAGCGACAGGCGCTCCCTCGGGACGGAACCAAAACACGCGTCCTCGTGCGGAACCGTGCGCAGGGCTCCGGACATGGCGTACGTCCAGCGGTGGTGGGGACAGCGGATGCTCTTGCCCACGTTGCCCTTCCCCTCCACGACCTCGCAGCCCCGGTGCCGGCAGACGTTATGAAACGCGCGGAGGGCGCCAGCGTCGTCGCGCAGGACGAAGAGCTGCTGGTCGAGGATGCGCGTCGTCAGGAAGTCTCCCGGCTCGGCAAGGTCCGTTGCGAGGCCTGCCCACACCCAGCAACGCTCGAACAGCGCCCGGCGCTCGCGCTCGAGCCACGCGGCGTCGATGTAGGAGTGCCTCGGCAGGAGCTGCCGCGGCGGGTCGTACTCTCGTGTCATGTCCGTTCTCCCAATCCTTCCAGCAGCGTCCGCACCGCCAGGGACGCGGCGTCCGCCGCCGCGACGCGCCCGCGCGCCGTCTCGTTCCAGGCCGTCCAGACCAGTTGGTCGATTTGCCCGACGACCCACGCCGACGGCACGTCCGCGGCGATGTCTCCCTCTGTCTTGAGGTCCGCCACCAACGCCGCGACCCAGTCGAGCTGCGCCCGGTAGCCGGCGACGGCCTCTTCGTCGGCGACGGACTCCCGCTGGAGGAAGCTGTAACGGTCCCCCAGCGGAATCACGGCCTCGAACATTCCGCGCAGCCGTTCCCGGGCGCTCGCTCCGGGCCCCACCACGGCGCCGACGGCAGCGCGCATCTCGTCGATGCAGGTGCGGGCCACCTCGGCGAGAAGCGCGTCGCGGCCCTGGAAATGGCGGTGCAGGGTCGCCCGCCCCACGCCCGCTCGCACCGCCACATCGTGCAACGTGGCGCCCGGGTTGACCGACCACAGACCGATGGCGGCCTCGACGATGGCGCGCCGCGCGGTCGGCCGCAGCGCTTCGGCTCGCTCAGGCCTCATGTGCCCTCGCTCCCGGTCTCACCTGGTCCAGCGCCGCGAGGTGCTCGAGGTGTTCCCCGCGGCTCAGCCGGTAGAAGCGCAGGGCGATTACCGCAGCCGCGTACAGGAACGCAAGCAGCGGCGCGTACCACCAGCCCAGGCGCTCGATCATGTCCCCGTCGAGCGTGGCGATCTCCCCGGCGGTGGGGAAGTCGATCAGCGCCAGCACGAGCCCGCCCATCCAGACGCCCATCCCGCCGGCGACCTTGCCGGCGAAGGAGAGCGTGGCCATGACGAGACCCTCTTCGCGCCGGCCGACCGCCACGGCGCGGGCGTCGACCACGTCCGCCACCATCGACGCCGCCAGGGCGGCTGTCATCAC
>JAPPHP010000227.1 GCA_028821035.1 Gammaproteobacteria bacterium
ATGCGCGGTCCCGATGGGGCATTTCTACCTACGTTGTTCTTCCTACTCCCTCTGTCAGATGAGCCTGTCTCAGAATGGCGGTCTGCGGTAGAAATGGTGAAGCGGGCGGGGCCGACGACGGAGTCTCCGATGCCGCTGCGCCCTCTGACCCGTGATCAGGCCTGGATCCTTCCGCCGAGCCTCGACGAGTTGGTCCCTCGTGACCACACCGCGCGGTTCGTCGCCGAGTTCGTCGATGCCCTGGGACCCGAGGACTGGGCGAGGCTGGGCGTCCGCATCGATGGCGAGGTGCGGGGCGGTCCTGCCTATCACCCACGCCTGCTGCTGAGCGTCTGGCTGCACGGCTTCATGAGCGGGGTGCGCTCCTCCCGCAAGCTGGAGGCGGCCTGCCGTGAGCAGGTGCCCTACATGTGGCTGACGGGCCAGCAGTTCCCGGACCACAACACGCTGTGGCGCTTCTATGCGCGGCACCGGGAGGCGATGCGGGCGCTGCTTGAGCGCA
This sequence comes from Gammaproteobacteria bacterium, assembly GCA_028821035.1. GTDB lineage: Bacteria > Pseudomonadota > Gammaproteobacteria > Pseudomonadales > Azotimanducaceae > VXNE01. The sequence goes on from JAPPHP010000227.1 coordinate 503, forward strand.
CGGTGCGGACCGCGGTGGCGATGGGGCTGGTGGAGCTGGCGGTGCAGGCGGTCGACGGTACCAAGGTGGGAGCCAACGCCTCGCTCTATCGGACGCGCACTGCCGGGCAACTGGAACAGCTGCTGGAGCGGCTGGAGCTGTCGATCGCCGACCTGGAGAGTCAGAACGAGGCGGGCGAGGGCGAGACGGGCGCGGCCCTGCCGGAGGGCCTCGTGGGCCAGCGGGAACTGCGGGAGCGCGTCCGGGAGGCGCTGGCCGAACTCGAGAAGCAACCCGTGGGGCGGCGCGTCAACCTCACCGACCCCGACGCGCGGCTGATGAAGACCCCGCGCGGCATCATCCCCGGCTACAACGCCCAGGCGATGGTCTCGGCGGCGGAGGCAGACTCCGACGGGGGCGGGATGCTGATCACCGCCGCCTCCGTGGTGGACGCAGCCCACGACCACGAGCAGCTGCTCCCGATGGTCGAGCAGGCACGGGCGACGACCGGGACAACGGCCGGCCTGACGCTGGCGGACGCCGGCTACCACTCGGGACATTCCCTGGAGGACTGCGAGCGGATGGAGCAGCGCGTGGTGATGCCGGAGTCGCGCGAGCGTGTGCTGAGCCGACCCTACGGCAAGCAGCACTTCCGCTACGACCCCGGGAGCGACCGCTACGTCTGCCCCGAGGGGCAGCCCCTGCCCTTCCACGCCACGAACCGGGTCCGGGGCGAGCAGGTCCGCCAGTACCGGGCCTCCGGCGAGGCGTGCCGGGTGTGCCCGGCCTTCGGGTCCTGTACGACGTCGCCGCACGGCCGGATGGTCGTGATGGGCCTGCGGGAGGCGGCGCTGAGCCGGCACCGGGCGTGGATGGAGACACCCGAGGCGCGGGCGGCCTACAAGCGCCGCGCCGGCCTGGTCGAGCCGGTCTTCGGCATCATCAAGGAGCAGCTCGACGCCCGGCGATTCCTGCTCCGGGGCCTCCGAAACGTGGAGGCCGAGTGGACGGTCCTGGCCACGGCCTTCAACCTGCGCACGCTCTCGCGCGCCTGGCGAAGCGGGCGCCGCATCACGTGGACCAGCATCGCGGTGGCGACGCCCACGGGCTGAGCTCCGACAGACAGCCGGGCGGAGCCCGACGAAGGCGTATGGGGGCCGCGGCCCTGCCCCTCAGGTACTGAACGCACTCCCCTGACGCCTCACGGGGCCGATTCGGCTCTCGACTGCTCTTCGACGGCCGGCTGGACGGCCATCCTGAGACAGGTTCAGATGTCATGAGGGTCGGTCCCCCTCGTCAGAGGGGACAATCCCCGTAGAGAGGCCTCAGATAGGGCCAAGACGGCTCGCATGAGCCTGAGCGACGTAGGGGGACCGACCGTGGGACAGAGTACAGCACTGGCAGAGCGCAGGAAGCAGGGGGACTCGGCAGGGGTGACCGTCGGCATCGACGTGAGCGACCGCTACAGCCACCTCTGCCTCCTCGGCGACGACGGGGACGTGGTGAGTGAGAAGCGGGTCCGGACGACGGAGCAGGAGCTCACCGGGGCGCTCGCCGCTGTGCCGGCCGCCCGGGTGGTGTTGGAAGTGGGTCCGCGGTCGCCGTGGATGAGCCGGATGTTCGCGAAGCTGGGGCACGAGGTGATCGTTGCCAACCCCAGGCAGGTGGCGCTGATCGCCCGCAGCCAGCGCAAGAGCGATCGCTCCGACGCCGAGCAGCTGGCTCGCCTCGGCCGGTTCGACCCGAAGCTGCTCTCCCCCGTCCGGCACCGGGGAGCGGAGGCGCAGGCGGACCTGCAGACGCTCCGAAGCCGTGATGCCCTGGTGCGTACGCGGACGCTGCTCGTCAACCACGTCCGGGGCGCGGTGAAGGCTTGGGGCGCGGCGCTCCCGAGCTGCACGACGGCTGCGTTCCCGACGCGAGCTCGGGAGCACCTCCCGGAGGAGCTGGACCCGGCGCTGGAGCCGGTGCTCGAGACGATCGAGCACCTGACGCAGCAGATCCGGCAGGCCGACCAGCGTGTCGAGGAGATGTGCGGCCGCTACCCCGAGACCGGCGTGTTGCGGCAGATCGTTGGCGTGGGGCCGATCACCGCGCTCACTTTCGTCCTCACTATCGAGGACGCTTGGCGCTTCCCGAGGAACAGGGACATCGGCGCCTACGTCGGGCTGGTGCCGCGGAGCCGTGAGTCCGGCGACCGGCAGCCCCAGCTCCGGATCACGAAGGAAGGCGACGTGGCGCTGCGCCGGGTGCTGACGCAGGCCGCGCACTACGTTCTGGGCCCCTTCGGTCCCGACACCGACCTCCGCAGATGGGGGCTGCGGTACGCGGAATCGGGGGCTGGCAATGCGAAGAAGCGTGCCGTCGTCGCGGTCGCACGGAGACTGGCGGTGCTGATGCTGGCGCTCTGGAAGAGCGGCGAAGCCTACGAGCCGTTGCGCCACGCGCGCGCGGCCGAGGCGGCGTAGCAGGCAGCACGCGAGCAGCGAGACGCTGGGCGGCTGGCGGGCTTCGGAGGATGGGAGAGATGCCGACACCCGGGCGACTGCGGCAGGGACTGGTCCCACCGAGGACGGCTGTCAGATTGCAGCGCCCACCCCTGGAGACAGGTGGTCATCGTGCACCGGGCCGGATGGGCCCCTCGACGAGTGCGAATAGAAGTACGGCCAGCGCCACTTCCTGGGAGACGGCACGACGGCATCGCTCGCAGTGTGAGCGACGACGAGGCGGGGGCGGAGGTGCCGATAGGACGGAACGCGGCAAGACCGCCACGTCGGTCTTGCAGTTATTACCGACCCTCATAGAAGTCCTTGGGCCCGCGATGGTGCGGGCGAGGAAGGGACGGCACGGTGAAGGGACGCAAGCACACACCGGAGCAGATCGTGCGCAAGCTCGGCGAGGTGGATCGCCTCGTCGGTGAAGGGTGCACGACCATCGAGGCGGTGAAGCGGGTCGAGGTCTCCGAGAAGACCTACTACCGCTGGCGACGCCGCTACGCGGGCATGGACGTCGCCGACGCCAGACGGCTGCGCGAGCTCGAGCGCGAGAACGGCCGCCTCAAGCGGCTGCTCGCCGACAAGGAGCTCGAGATCGACGCGCTCAGAGAGGTC
>JAPPHP010000194.1 GCA_028821035.1 Gammaproteobacteria bacterium
GTCTTGACCACCGCGATGATCGCCGACGGCAACTGCTCGAACGGGCCGCCGTAGTACCAGCGGCGCGGGTCGTCGTCAGACGAGAACGTGGGCGCGTCGAAGAGCCCTACCGACCGCTCGTTGATGTAGACGGGGTATGCGTCGACGGCCGTGACCACGAGCCGGCCGGAGGGGTGTCCCCCCAGGTCGCCGCCGGACGATCCCGCTTCTTCCTGCGAGGCGGCACGGCCGGAGGTTGCGGCGAGCGTCGCCCACGACGCCGCGCCGGCCAGAAACTGCCTGCGGCTGGCCCCGACGTGGCCGTGTTGTCCCAATTGCGTCATTCCAGAAGTCCTCTTCGTCCGTTCACGCCGTCCTATGGTTCCCGCCAGATGGCTGACGACCAACCCCGGTTCCGGACGGTCAGCGGGACGTCGTCCGGCGGCGGAACTCCCGCGCCGTTCGCGAACCACGTCGTCCAGCGGCAGCTCGGGTTCTCCATTACGCGGACATAGTAGAAGGCGTGCTGATCCGGCTGGAACGCCGGGTCCGTGAACGTCGCGTCGAGTTCGGCCGCACCCGCGTCGTCGCGCCGCTCGCACGTCGCGGTATCCACGGACGCGGGCGTCGGCGCACAGCGCCCGTCCTCGCCGGGTTCGCGCCCACCCGCGCACGCGACGTCCCACACCCGGTGCCGATGCTCGCCGGCCTCGACCCATCCCTTGACCGCCTGGATCCTGTCCAGGGTGGCCGCGTCCGGATCCTGCGACGCCCGCACCCAGAACGTCGGCGGATCCCCGCCCTCCAGGTCGCCGCCCATGGCAACGCCGCGCGCGTATGCGATCTCCAGGGCATCCTCCCGCGCCCCCATGTCCGCCGGCAGGTCGCCGCCGAAGAAACGGATGCGCAGCCGCGAGCCGCTCGTGGCGAACGCTTCGCGCCGCCGCAACGCGTCGAAGATGTCCGTGCGCGTGTTGGCCTCCGCCCACACCCCCGCCAGACCGCCCTCGCTGAAGCGCCGCCACGGACCGGCCAGCGGATGCGCTCCGGCCAGCAACTCCCGCGCCGACTCCGGGGTCTCCATGGCGTGCGCGAAGCGGGAGTGCCGGCGCGCGTCGGTGTTGCCCGGATCGGACTGGTGCGTGTCCGTCGAGCCGATCATGCCGAGCTTGAAGGGATTGATGCGGCCCCGGCTCTTGCGGTCGATCCCGTCGAGGAGGGCATCGCGCACGAAGGAGGTCTCGTGGGCGCAGCCGGTCTGTCCCTCGGCCGCGCAGGGCGGGAACAGGATGCCCAGGTTGCAGTCCTCGTCGGCGGCGCCCACGCCGAGCTGGCACTCCGAACTGCCCTTCCGCTGCGTCACCTCCACGAGCCGGTCGAGCCGGAGACGCCGCTCGAGATCCGCCTCCGTGTACTCGGAACCGTCCCGGTCCGTGTCGGCGAACATCAGGCCCCACGAGAAATTCGTGTTGTGCGGGATGGTCAGTACCTCGCACGGCGGCCGGCAGGCGGCGTCAAGCTGGCGGAAGAAGTCCGCCTGATTCACGACGTCGTTTGCCGAGATCGCGTCCTGGGTGACGTGCGCGCCGCGGAACAGCACGTTGCGGTGCAGCATGCCCCCTCCGGGCAGCAGCCCCGTGAACTCGTAGCCGATCAACGCCGTGAACCGCCCCGGCCGGTCGAACTCGTCCGCCGCCGCCTGCGTGCGGCGCCAGGTCGGGCGCGCGGCGGCGACGCAGGCATCGAGGTCGGCGCACAACTCGGCACTGCGCGGTCGCGGCCACTGAACGAACCGCGTGAGCGCCCGGGCGAAGAACTCGTCGATGTCGACCTGCGGGTTGCGCATGTCTTCGCACGTTCGCGACCCGTACTTCGGGTGATCGGGGTCCGTGCACATCCCGATCCGGTCGAAGCCCTCGGCGTGGTCGGTGATCGCCGCGAAGTCGAGGGGCACGGCCAGTTGCGCCACGATGCCGGTGGGCAGACGCACGGCCTCGCCCTGGGCGAAGCGCCAGGCATCCCGCGGCCCCACCCGGTTACCGTAGAAGAAAGCGTCCGTCGACCAGCTCGTGTGCACGTGCAGGTCGCCGAAAAACGCTTCGCGGTGGGGGAAACGTGCCACGGCCGGCGCTTCGGCGGTCGGAGTCCCGCCGGAAGGAGCGGGTGCACCGCCGTCGGTCGTATCCCCGGGAGGTGTCGGAGCGCACCCGGCCAACCCGAGCGCAAGCAAGCACGCGAGCCACCGCGGTCGCTTCATCCCAGGCCCCCCGAAATCCCCGGCGTGGTGGAGAGCGGCTTGGTGCGCCCTCCACCGTAGCGTAACATCCGGCACGATTCGCGAAGGGAGGCAAGTCCATGGGCAACAGACCGCTCGTCCTGATCGCCACCGCCGTGGCCACGCTGGCGGCCGCCGCCGACATCCCGCGCACCGCTGACGGCCGTCCCGACCTCAGCGGGGTCTACGACGTCGCCACGCTCACGCCGCTCGAACGGCCCGAGACCTACGGCGACAACCTGTACCTCGCCCCCGAGCAGGCAAAGGCGCTCGAAGCCCAGGCCGCCGCCTTCCGCGCGGCCACCTCGACCCGCAGCGACCCGAACCGGGAAGCGCCTCCCGAGGGTGGCGACGGCTCGCCGGGCGCGGCCGGCAACGTCGGCGGCTACAACTCGTTCTGGATCGATAACGGCGAGGACACGTTCGCCATCGAGGGCAAGTACCGCACGTCCATCATCCACGATCCGCCGAACGGCCGGCTCCCGCAGTTGACGCCGCGGGGGATGGCGAACCGCGCGGTCCTGTTCCGGGCCTTTCGCGAGAACACCGGCGACGCCTGGTGGCTAAAGGAGCAGATGCAGATCGGACCCTACGACGACCCGGAAATGCGGCCGCTCGGCGAGCGTTGCCTGCTCGGCTTCGGCTCGACCTCGGGCCCGCCGATGCTGCCGGTGCTCTACAACAACGTCAAGCGCGTGGTGCAGACCCCGGACCACGTCATGATCCTGAACGAGATGGTCCACGACGCGCGCATCATCCGCATCGGCGGCGAGCACCCGCCGGCTCACGTGCGCAAGTGGATGGGCGACTCCATCGGGCACTGGGAAGGCGACACGCTGGTCGTCGACACCACCAACTTCCGCGACAAGTCGGGACTCTACCTGTACGGCGCCACCGAAGACCTCCACGTCGTCGAACGCTTCGAGCGCGTGGACGAAAACACCCTGCACTACAGCTTCACGGTGGAGGATCCGTCGGCCTGGGACGCGCCCTGGAGCGGCGAGTACCCCTGGCCGGCGACGGACACGAGCGTCTACGAGTACGCCTGTCACGAGGCCAACTACGCCCTCGGCAACATCATGCGCGGGGCGCGTCTGCTCGAAGCGGACTACGAACAGGCAACAGCTGGAGGAGAGTGACCGATGAGCGAACCCATTGGAGTCAACGACCCGCGCATCGACCCGCGCCTGAAGGCCATGCTGGCCGCGTTCCCGGACATCGACCAGGGCGACGTGGAAAGCCGCGAGGCGGCCGTGGCGGCAGCGAACACACCCGAGGCCAGGGCCGCCGACGAGGCGCTCGCCGCGATGTTCGAGATGGCCGACAACGAGGAGATC
>JAPPHP010000191.1 GCA_028821035.1 Gammaproteobacteria bacterium
GTCAGGTTGCCCTGGTACTTGTCGAGCATGGCCTCGAACCGCTCGAACAGGGTGAAGGCGTCCGCCGTCCCGCCCGCGAACCCGGCGAGCACGCGGTCCTGGTAGAGGCGCCGCACCTTCCGCGCGTTCCCCTTCATGATGGTGTTGCCCACCGACACCTGGCCGTCCCCGCCGAGCGCGACCGTGCCGTGCCGGCGAATGGACAGGATCGTGGTTCCCCTGAACTGCTCCAAATGAGGGTCCTCCCGCTAAGACCGTGGCCCCGCCACCGTCCTTGCCCCGTCGCGGCCGATAGTCGTCGGCGCGAAAGGGGGAATCAACCGGCAGGTGCCGGTCTTTCGAGCAGGACGGCGACGATGTCCCGCTCCCGCAATTGCCGCATCGCGGTTTGCGTTTCCGCCCTCGTCTCGAAGGGGCCAACGACTACACGATAGAGCACGCCGTCGTCGACGCCTACCGTGGACGTGGTCGCCGGCATGCCCGCGAGGATCAGCTCGGCGCGACGGCGCTCCGCGGCGCCGGCTCGATGGAACGCGCCGGCCTGCAGCAGGTACTCCATCGGCCGCGCCGGCTCGGTGCGGACGCCGCCGCCCGTCTCGTACGGGGCGGTGTCGGGCGCCACCCAGGCATTGGGCAGACGCTCCCAGAACTCGAAGTCCGGCGCTTCGGCGGTGGGGGGTTCGTACTGCGCCTCCGGTGACGCCTCCCCGGCGCCCGGACCCAGCAGGTACACGACGATCACGGCCACCACCGCGCCCACCGCCAGCCCGATGGCGAAGGACAGGACGCTGAACCCCGCGGCTGGCCCGCTGAACCGCGCGGCGGCCCGCCCGTTGCCCGTTCTGTTCCCCGTGCGCATCCGCGCCCATTCTACACCGCCCGTCTTGCGGTCCGGCCCCCTCAGAATGTGTCGTATGGGTCCACATCGATCGACCAGCGCACGTTCGACGCCTGGATCTCCGCCTGCTCGAGCCGCGCCAGCGCGGCATGCAGCGCGGGCCGTCGGCTGGCGAGGACGAGACACTGGAAACGCAGGCGCCCGCTGCGGCGCGCCATGGGCGCCGGCGCCGGGCCGAGGACGTCCCAACGGCCGGCTCCGGCGCGGAGCGCTTCCCGCAGGACCGCTCGCGCCCGTTCCAGCACGGCTTCGCACGCGCCGACATGGGCGCTCTCGGCGCGCAACACCGCCATCGCCGCGAACGGCGGCAGGCCGGCTTCCCGGCGATGCGCGGTCTCCGTCTCCGCGAAGCCCCGGTAGCCCTCCTCCACGAGCGCGCGCAGGTTGGCGTTGGCGGGGTCGTAGGTCTGGATCCACACCTCGCCGGGGCGCTCCGCGCGACCCGCGCGGCCGGCGACCTGCACGATGAGTTGCGCGGTCCGTTCCGGGGCCCGGAAGTCCGCGGAAAGGAAACCGCTGTCCGCGTCGATCACCGCCACGACCGTGACGGCCGGCAGATGGTGGCCCTTCGCGAGCATCTGTGTGCCGACGAGGATCGCCGGCCCGCCCCGGCGCAACAGTTCGAACTGGGCATCGAAGCGTGCCGGACCCCGCGTGGTGTCGCGGTCGAACCGGTACAGGGGCACGTCCGGGAACTGGGCGCCGAGCGCCGACTCGAGCCGCTGCGTCCCGGTGCCGAGGCCGATGAGCGACGGCGCGGCGCAGGAGGGACACGTGTCCGGCAACCGGTACCGCCGCCCGCAATGGTGGCAGCGCAGCCCGGGCGGCGTCTCGTGCAGCGTCAGCCGCGCATCGCACGAGTCGCAGCGCGCCTGCCACCCGCAGCTCGTACACAGGCAGGTCGGCGCGAAGCCGCGGCGGTTGACGAACACGAGCGCCTGGTTGCCCGCGCGCAGGTGCTGGTCGAGCACCCCGACGAGGCGGTCGCTCAGGCCGTCCCGCAACCGTTGGCCCCGCACGTCGAGCACCCGGTAGCGCGGCAGTGTCGCCTGGCCCGCGCGGCGCGTCAGCAGCGCCCGGCCGTAGCGTCCACGCGCCGCGTTGTCGAGGGTCTGCAGCGCCGGGGTGGCGCTGCCGAGCACGACAGGCACGCCGAGGATCCGGCCCCGCTTCACCGCCACGTCCCGCGCGGAGTAGCGCAGTCCCTCCTGCTGCTTGAAGGAGGAATCGTGTTCCTCGTCCACCACGATCAGCCGCAGGTCCGAGAACGGCGCGAAGATTGCCGAGCGCGTGCCCACGAGCACCTTGTGCTGCCCGTTCGCGCACCGCAGCCACGTATCGAAGCGCACCGCGTCCGGCTCCGCCGAATGCAGCGGCGCGGCGCCTCCGAAACGCTCGCGGAAACGCGCGAGGGTCTGCGGCGTGAGGCCGATCTCCGGCACGAGCACGAGCGCCTGGCCGCCCCGCGCCACGACCTCCGCGATCGCGCGCATGTACACCTCGGTCTTGCCGCTGCCGGTCACGCCCTCGAGCACCACGGTGCCGGCGTCCCCCGCGGCGTCGGCAATGACCTCGACGGCGCGGCGCTGTTCGTCGTTCAGGTCGAACGGGGAGGTCCGGACGCGGTACTCCGGGCGTTCCTCCACCTCCGCGACCAGCCCCTTCCGGACCAGCGCGGCGAGTGCCCTGCGGTCGATCCCGAGGGGGCGGACCACGGTGGCGGCCACGGGCCCTCCGAAGGCGCGCAGCGCACTCAGCGCCGCCGCCTGCCGGGGGGCGCGATCGACCGTGCCCTCGGGCTGCGCGAGCCAGCATCGGGACGGCCGCAGCCGCGCGGCCTCCCCGCGCCGGGCGACGGCGGGGAGCATCGTGCCGAACACCTCCCCTACGGGATGGTGGTAGTAGCGGCTCAGCCACACGGCGAGTTCCACCAGATCCGGCGGTAGGAAGCCATTCGGATCAATAACTTCGGTGATAGTCTTCAACCGATGCTTCGATCCGGGACGGTCGCCGGCGACCACGCCGACGACTTCGGTCCGCCCGAACGGCACCCGGACGCGCGCTCCGACCGGGGGGACGGGCTCGCCGGTCGGAACGGCGTAGTCGAACACGCGCCGCAACGGACGCGGGACCGCCACCTCCACCACGCCGTCCGTCACGGGCATGCGTCCGGCACCGCCTGTCTCCCGCGACTCCCGCAGGTCGGGCCGGCTTGCCAACCCCACCCGGCGGAAATACACTGCGCGCCCTCCCCATCCGACGGAGGCTCCTGGTGAAGGCCGACATCCATCCGGCGTACACGGACATCAAGGTGACCTGCAGTTGCGGCAACGTCATCGAGACCCGGTCCACCCTCGGGCGGGACATTCACGTCGACGTCTGCTCCCAGTGCCACCCCTTCTACACGGGCAAGCAGAAGATCATCGACTCGGGCGGACGGGTCGAGCGTTTCCGCCGCCGCTTCGGCAACCGCGCCACGGGCTGAGCGCCCTCCCCGGGGGGGTCGCGGGCGCGCCCGCACGTTTGCCGTTGTAGAAGTCGTTGTAGAATCGGGCACGTTCATTCTCGGTTCAGGATCGATCACGGAAGCTCGGTCCAATAGATTTCGAGCATGCGTACCCGCAAGTCCGCCATGCGCATCGCACTGGCC
>JAPPHP010000284.1 GCA_028821035.1 Gammaproteobacteria bacterium
TGGAAGAAGAGCGCGTCGCCGGCTTCGAGTTCGAGCGGGATCGCCGCGTCGATCAGCCGCGCGTTCTCCGGGGACTCCGGACGCAGGAACAGGTCGCGGTCGAGCCGCCCGCGGCCGACGCGCAGCCGATGGCTTCCCGGGATCACCCGCAGCGCACCATTGGCCGCCCGTTCCTCGCCGAGCGCCAGCCACACCGACACGAGGTCCGGCCGTTCGAAGGACCAGTAGCGGATATCGTGGTGCCAGAGGGTGGCGCTGCCGTACCCCGGGTGCTTGGTCATGATGCAGTTGTGGTGGCACTGGGACAGCAGCACGCGCTGACCGCCGGTCAACCTGGACAGGGTTGCGAGCACCCCCGCGTCCGTCGCCCACCGACGGAACTCCGTGCCGCGCGCGTACGCATTGAGCAGCCGCCGGGGCGTGTCCCCGCCACGGGCCCCGCGCTCGGCCGGGGCGCCTGGGTAGCCGACGTCGGCCTCGAACTCCGCCGGACCGACCAGTGGGTCGAGAACGGCTTCCGCCGCGGCCGCCATGGCGGCGCAGGCTTCCGGCGGCGCCAGCCCGCGGACGACGACGTAGCCATCGCGGGCAAACGCACCCGCGGCGGCGTCGGCGGTTAATGCACGGGCGGCCAGGCGGTCGGGCATTGCCGGAGGCCATCGGTTAAGATGCGCGCACTGTACGTTACTTTTCGTATCGCTACGAGCGCCCGGAGCGGTACCCGAAAATGCACGGTTTCCTGAAGGTCCTCCTCCCCGTCGTCTTCCTGGCGGTCGCCATCGGCGCCTCCTTCATCATGATCCAGTCGCGGCCGGAAGCGATGCAGAAACCCGCGCCGCCCCCCTCGCTGCTCGTTTCCGTCGACGTCGCCGAGCGCCGGCCCGTCCGTTTCACCGTCACCTCCCGCGGCTCCGTGTCGCCCCGTACGGAGACGACCCTGGTGTCGGAGGTCGCAGGACAGATCGTGGAGGTGTCCCCCGCGTTCGTCAGCGGCGGGTTCTTCAAGCGCGGCGACGTGCTCATCCGCATGGACCCACGCATCTACGAGGCAAACCTCAAACGCGCGCGGGCGGAGGTCGCCAAGGCACAGACCCAGGTGGCGACGGAACACGCCCTCGCGGGCTACGCGCTCGAGGACTGGGAGCGGCTGCAGCGCCTGAACGCGGCCCGCGGCCCCGCTTCCGACCTCACGCTGCGCAAGCCGCAACTGCAGCAGGCCCTCGCCGAACTCGAATCGAAGAACGCCGAGTACGACAAGGCGCGGGAGGACCTGCGCCGGACCGTCATCCGCGCGCCCTACGACGGCATGATCCGGGAGAAGATCGCCGATGTGGGCCAGTTCGTGAACGTGGGGGCGCAACTGGCGCGCGCCTTCGCGGTGGACCGCGCCGAGGTGCGCCTGCCGCTGACGCAGCAGGACCTGCGCTACCTGGACCTCGAGCGGCTCGAGGGCGGCGGCACGCTGCCGGTCACGCTGCACGCCGAGTTCGGCGACGACGCCTTCTCGCGACCCGCGCGGGTGGTGCGTTCCGAGGGCGTGTTCGACGCGACGAGCCGCGTGCTCTACGTGGTCGCCCAGATCGACGACCCCTACGACCTGGACCGCGCGCCGGAGGAACCGGCCAGGCCGCTGCGCATCGGCACGTTCGTGGCGGCGGAGATCGGCGGCACGGCGGGCGGCGACCTGTTCGCCCTGCCGCGGCACGCCCTGGTGCGGGGCACCACGGTCTGGGTCGTCGACGAGGCGCTGGCCATCCACCCCCGAGAAGTCGACGTCGTTCGCACGGACGACGAGTTCGCCTACATCGCCGCCGGGCTCGCCGACGGCGAACGTTACGTCACCACGCCCATCGACCAGCCGCTGCCCGGCATGAAGGTGCGGCTGGATGGCTGACCGCCCCGCCGGGTCGTCTCCCTCCCTTCACGGCCCCCTTCACGAGAGGGAGCCCGAAACCGGGATGCGCGGCCTGATCGGCTGGTTCGCCACCAACCACGTGGCGGCCAACCTGCTGATGTTCCTGATCATCGGCGGCGGCATCTGGGGCCTCATCGTCGTCAAGAAGGAGAGCTTCCCCGAGTTCAACCTGGGCCGGATCACCGTGTCCGTCCCGTATCTCGGCGCCGCGCCGCAGGAAGTCGAGGAAGGGGTCGTCGTCAAGATCGAGGAGGCCATCGAGTCCATCCAGGGCATTCGCCGCGTCGACTCCATCGCCTTCGAGGGCATGGGCCAGGTCATGATCGAGGTCGAGGAAAGCCACGACGTGGCGGACGTGACCGACGAGGTGAAACTCGCCGTGGACGGCATTTCCACCTTCCCCGCGGAGACCGAACGCCCCGTCATCTCCAAGCACACGCACCGCCGCGGCGTACTCAACCTGCAGATCCACGGCAACCTCGACGAGGCGTCCCTGAAGCAACTCACGGAGCGCATCCGCGAGGAAGTCACCGCGCTGCCGGAGGTGTCGTACGCCGAGGTCATGGGCGCCCGGCCGTTCGAGATCTCGATCGAGATCTCCGAACACACGCTGCAGCAGTACGGCTTGACGCTGGAGCAGGTCGCCCGCGCGGTCCGCGGCTGGTCGATCGACCTGCCCGGCGGCGCGATCCGCTCGGAAGCCGGGGACATCCGCCTGCGCGCGAAGGGACAGGCGTACACCGGCACCGAGTTCGAGGAGATCGTGCTGCTGACACGGACGGACGGGACCCGCGTCACCCTCGGCGACATCGCGACCGTCAACGACGGTTTCGCCGAAGTCGAGAGCTTCGCCTTCTTCAACGGCGAACCGAGTTTCGGCATCAACGTCATGTCGACGAAGGAGGAGAACGAGATCGAGATCAGCGAGGCGGTGCGCCGCTTCGTCGAGGAGCGCCAGGCCACCCTGCCGGATGGCGTCAGGCTCACGGCCTGGGCCGACGGCTCGTTCTACCTCAAGGGCCGCCTCAACATGATGCTCGAGAACATGGCGATGGGCGCCGTGCTGGTGTTCGTCATCCTCGGCATCTTCCTGCACATGAAGATCGCGGCCTGGGTCATCATCGGGCTGCCCGTGGCCTTCCTCGGCGCCTTCATGATGCTGCCCGTCCCGTTCGTGGACGTGTCGATCAACATCATGAGCCTGTTCGCGTTCATCCTGGTGCTCGGCATCGTCGTGGACGACGCCATCATCATCGCGGAGAGCGCCTACACCTATACCGAGGAACGGGGCTACACGCCGGCCAACATCGTCGCCGGCGCGCGCCGGGTGGCGGTGCCCGCCACCTTCGGCGTGCTGACGACGATCATGGCGTTCCTGCCGATGCTGCTGGTCACGGGGCCGATGTCGACGGTCAACGGCGCGATCGGCTGGGTGGTGGTGTTCTGCCTGCTCTTCTCGCTCGTCGAGTCGAAGCTCATCCTCCCGTCCCACCTCGCCGTGATGAAGTCCTCGCACGGGACGAAGGCCGGGTTCGCCGACCGTGTCGACCGGGGCCTGAAGTGGTTCATCGAAAACGTCTACGCGCCGCTCCTCCAGCGGGCCATCGAGTTCCGCTACGCGACCCTGGCC
>JAPPHP010000007.1 GCA_028821035.1 Gammaproteobacteria bacterium
CGTCTGCCGCCACAACCGCGAAGGGGCCCTCGGTCTCGTCGTGAACCGCCCGCTGTCGATGACCGTGGGCGAACTGCTCGGGCAACTGGAGCTGCCCTGTTCCATCGACCCGTCGACGCAACTGATCGAAGGCGGCCCCGTACGCGGGGACTGCGCCTTCATCCTCCACACCAACGACGTCGAGTGCGGCCACACGGTGCGGGTGGGCAACGCCCTCGCCCTCACCACCGAGATGGAGATGCTCGAGGCGATCGGGCGTGGCGAGGGTCCCCGGCAATACCTGATCGCCCTCGGCTACGCCGGGTGGGGAGAGGGACAGCTCGAGCGCGAGATGGACGCCAACACCTGGCTGACGTGCCCGAGTTCCAAGACCGTCATCTTCGACATCCCGTTCGAAGACCGCGTCCAGTCGGCCGCGCGCCTGCTCGGCATCGACTTTTCGCTCATGTCCGGGCACAGCGGCAACGCCTGATCCGTATCACGGTGCCGCACCTGGCGTTCGACTTCGGGGAGAAAGCCATCGGCGTCGCGGTGACCGAACCCCGGGCCGGGACCGCCTCCCCCGTCGGCACGGTGCGGGCAAAGGACGGCATCCCCGTCTGGGCGGCGCTCGACGCGCTGGTGCGCGAGTGGCGGCCCGAGGGATTCGTCGTCGGACTGCCGCTCAACATGGACGACACCGAGAGCGAGATGTCCCGGGCCGCGCGGCGCTTCGGAAGCCGGATCGGCCGGCGCTACGGGATCGGCGTGACCTTCGCCGACGAGCGCCTGTCCACGTTCGAGGCCGTCGGCCGGGGCGGAGGCCATGCGACCGCAGCCCAGGTCATCGCCGAAACCTGGCTCGGGACGCTCGGGTCGGACGGTCGTTGACCGAAGGTTACGCCCTCGCCACGCCGACGTGGGCCACTACAGATGGATGAGCGTGTGGAATAGGTACGCCGCCCCGACGGCGACGACGACGATGATGAGCAGCTTGGTGGTGATCCACCAATCCCGCTCGTACTTGACCCCGCTTCGCCCCACATGGTGACGTTCGAACATCGTTCCTTCTCTTTGCCTGCGTCTCCGCCTTCAGCTTTATAGCCAGCCAAGCCTATGGGCGAATTCTAAAGCCGCGACGACCGCCGCGAACAGGATCAGCCCGAGCTTCACGCGATCCGTGTTGATACTCTGCCGCAGCCGGCGGGTCTCGACGACCAGCTTCTCCGCCTCGACCCTCAGCTTGTGGGTTTCCGCGTCGAGGCGCGTCAACTCGGCGGCCGCGCGCAGGTCATCCGCTTCCACGGACCGCCCCCGCCAGTGCCTCCGGTACCTTGGCCTTCTCCCGGGCCGCCTCCAGCGTCACGACCCCCGAACGCACCAGCTCCAGCAGGCTCTGGTCGAGGGTCCGCATCCCCTCTGCCGCCCCCGTCTGGATCGCGGAGTAGATCTGCGCCGCCTTGTCCTCCCGGATGAGGTTGCGGATCGCTGGCGTCGCGACGAGCACTTCCCGCGCCGCGGCGCGACCGCCCCCGATGCGGGGGACCAGGACCTGCGACACGACCGCGTGCAGGGACTCCGACAGCGCCGTCCGCACGGCCGCCTTCTCGGCCGCCGGAAACACGTCCACGATCCGGTCGATGGTCTTGGCCGCCGACCCGGTGTGGAGCGTCGCGAGGACGAGGTGACCGGTCTCGGCCGCCGTCAGGGCCAGGGCGATCGTCTCGCGGTCGCGCATCTCGCCGACGAGGATCACGTCCGGGTCTTCGCGCAACGCCGCCCGCAGGGCCGTTTCGAACCCGGCGGTGTCCCGGCCGACCTCGCGCTGATGCACCAGGCAGCGCTTGCTTCCGTGCACGAACTCGATCGGGTCCTCGATCGTGAGCACGTGTCCGGCGCGCGTCTCGTTGATGAAATCGACCATCGCGGCCAGCGTCGTGCTCTTGCCCGACCCCGTCGGCCCGGTCACCAGTACGAGCCCCCGGGGCGCCATGGCCATGTCCCGGTACACGGGGCCCATGCCGAGCTCCTCCATGCCGGGCACGTCGGACGGGATCGCCCGGAAGGCGGCCGCCGGGCCCCGATGCTGCCGGTAGGCGTTCACCCGGAAACGGGCCCCGTCCGGCAGGGTGCACGCGAAGTCCGCCTCCGCCGCACCGTCGAACGCCCGTCGCCGCTCGTCCCCCATGACCCCGCGCACCATGGCGCGGACGTCGGACGCGGCGAGGGGCGGGCGGTCAAGGGGCCGGATGTCGCCGTCGATACGCAGCAGGGGCGGCATCCCGGCCGACAGGTGGAGGTCCGATGCGCCCCGGTCGGCCGCCAGCGTCAACAGTGCCTCGATGTCCATGCGCCACCCGACTCACCAATGGGCCCATCCTAGTGAAGGCCGCACGCCACGCCTGTCGGACGCTCGCCTCGCTTCGCACCATCCCCGGACCCGCCGTCGCGTGAGCCGTTTCCTACAAGCACGGACGGACCGCACGCTCCGACTTGCGCCGCTCTCCGTCTTGACTCACAGTGCGGCGCTCCGAAGCGGTGCGAAGAAGGACGAGGCAAGCATGAGACTGGGCGTTCTGGCGGGTGGGGGCAACGCGTGGCGCGATGCCCTGGAGAAGGTGCGCATCGCGGAGTCGCTGGGGTACGAGATGGTGGCCACCGGGGAGTCGTGGGGTCCCTCCACCGTGCCTTGGATGACCCTGCTCGCCGAGCATACCGAGCGCATGAGCGTGGGGACGAGCATCCTCAACGTCTACTCCCGCTCGCCTGCCGCCGTCGCCCAGGAGTTCGCGATGCTCGAGATCGTCTCCGGCGGACGCATGGTGTGCGGGCTGGGTTCGTCGGGACACCGCGTCATCGAGCACTTTCACGGCGTCCCGTTCGACCGGCCGCTGCGGCGCCTGCGCGAGTACGCCGAGATCATCAACCTGCTGATACGGGGCGACCGGCTGGAGTACGAGGGCGAGATCTTCCGGATGGGCCGGGGATTCCGGCTCGACTACGAGCGGCCGCGCGACCACGTGCCCATCTACATCGCGGCGATCACGCCGAAGTCGATCCAGCAGACCGGTGCGATCGCCGACGGCATCTTTCCGATCCACTGGCCGAAGGACCGCTTCCGGGCGCTGCGGCAGTCCCTCTCCGAGGCCTCGGAGTCCGCCGGCCGGCCGGCGGACTCCGTGACCATCGCCCCGTTCACCAACGTCTACGTCACGGACGGGTCGAACGACGAGGCGATGTGGCAGGCGGCGCGCCAGCCCCTGTTCCACTACATCAACCGCATGGGCGACTTCTACTGGAACATGCTCGCGGACAACGGTTTCGAGGCGGAGGTCATGGGTTCGCGCTCCGCGTGGAGGGACCGGGACCGGGACGGCGCGATGCAGGCCATTTCCGACGACATGGTCCGGGAGATCGAGGTGATCGGGCCCCTCGACTCCGTCGGCGAGCAGCTTGCGGAACGTTCCGCCTCCGGCGCGGAGCTGCAGATGGTCCAGATGCCGGGCGGCTCCGCAGCCGAGGCCGGGGCGCGGCTCGAAGCCCTGCTGCGCGT
>JAPPHP010000104.1 GCA_028821035.1 Gammaproteobacteria bacterium
GGACGCCAGCTAGGTATAGCGTCCTTTCCTTTTGGCTGGTGCCACGGGATGGAAGTTGGGGACTGGAAATCGACCGGGGAACTGGGTCCGCTGTATCGCCAGATTCGCAAGCTGGGCCTCGAGCAGAACATCGCGGAACTCGTTGCGTTCGGGTTCACGATCCTCGAGCCGGGCAAGGCGGCGCCGGTTGCCTGGGTCGAGGGGTTGCGGGACAAGCTGCTCGAGGTCGCGGAGCGGCGCACGGGCGTGAAGCACGACGTGGTGACCGGCGAGCACGGGCATCTGGACGTGCAGCCACCGTTCAAGCACCAGTACATCCTGTACTACCTGCTGCTGGAAGATCCGGTCTTCCAGCAGGCGATCTGCAATCCGTACTTGCTGGCGCTGCAAACCTACATGCTCGGCTTCGACTGCCGCCTTTCGAGCTGCACGTCGTTCGTGAAATGGCGCGACGAACAGGGCTACGGTCCGACGCTCGGCCTGCATGCCGACACCCCGGTCACGCATCCGCTGCCGGTCGGCAAGGACACCCACACCGGCAACAGTGCCTTCCTGCTGACCGACTACACCCTCGACAACGGCGCCCTCGCCATGGTGCCTGGCAGCCACCGGTACGCGCGTCAGCCGCGACCGGGGGAGGGCGCGGACGCGGCGATCCCCATCGAGGCGCCGATGGGCTCGCTGGTCGTCTGGAACGGCAACATGTGGCACGGCGCCTTCCCGCGCAAGACGGACGGTCTGCGGCTGGTACTCACGATGTACTTCAATCGCTGGTACCTGTACCCGCAGGAGGACTACCGCCACACCGTCACCCAGGAGATCCTCGACGCGAATCCGAAGCGGCTGGCCGTCCTGCTTGGCCTCGCCAACCCGAACATGTGGGACAACGTGCAGGGCCCGGACTTCGCAGGCGCCGCACAGACCATGGCGGCGGCGTATGAAGAGGCGGGCCTGCCGAACCCCGCCGCGCCGCACGCGACCCGGATCGCCACGGATGAGGCGGACCTGGCCGCCGGATAGTGCCGGAGGGAAGCCGGCCGGGCTCGTTCCTGGCCTTGATGGATCTCCACGCCGCCGGCGAGGACCGGTTCGTGGCCCCGGCCGCGCCGGAACGAAGCGGCACGATGTACGGCGGCCAGTTCCTGGCGCAAGGGCTCGGCGCGACGCAACGCACCGTCGACAGCGACCGTGCGGTGCACTCCCTGCACGCGTACTTCCTGCGGACCGGGGACGTCATGCTCCCGGTAGAACTGGAGGTCGAACGTGTGCGGGACGGGCGGTCGTTCAGCTCGCGCGCCGTGACGGCGTCGCAGAACGACCGGGAGCTCTTCCGCATGACCGTGTCCTTCCACGTGCCGGAAGCGGGTTGGACGTTCGCTGCGCCGGAGATGCCCGACGTGCCCGCCCCCGAGAGCGTCACGCTGAGCTACAACGCCTTCAGTCGCGCCAATGGCGAGGCGGAGGACTGGGACGGGGAGGCGCGCGCGATGGACCTGCGGTACGTCAACCCGCCTACTGCCCCGCCTGGCGAGCCGGTGGTGGAGGACCAGCGCCTGTGGATGCGCATCACGGACGAACTGCCGGACGATCCGGGCCTGCAGGCGGCGGGCCTCGCCTATCTCTCCGACAGTACGCTGATCGATCACGCGGTGCTGCGCCACGGCCGCCGCTGGCAGGATCCGAGATTGGTTGGTACGAGTCTCGATCACGCGATGTGGTTTCATGTGGCGGCACGCGCGGACGAGTGGCTGCTGTTCGACCAGACTGTCGAAGCTACCGGCGGCGCCCGCGGTCTGACGACGGGTCGGCTGTTCGACGGAAGTGGCAGGCTGGTCGCGACCTGCATGCAGGAGGGTCTGATCCGATGGATGGGCGAGTGAATCAACGGTTCGCGGCGGTCACCGCCGCGTTTGGGCTGGCCGTGGTCCTGGCGGCGCCGGCCGGGGCGAATGGAGCCGGCGGGGCGGGCGACCTGACCCCGCTGCCCGCCGAAGCCTGGCAAGAAAGCCAGGCCGCCCACCTACTCGAGCGAGCCGGATTCGGAGGTACGCCGGAAGAGGTCGAGCGGCTCGCGGCCCTCGGACTCGAAGGCGCCGTCCGCCACCTGGTGTACTTCGAGGGCGTACCGGCCGACGCCGCGATGCCGGAGTTCGATCACTCGGGCGTGTTCGATCCCGGCCTCGACCCGTTCCCGCCGAGCCGGCCGGCCGCGACAGAACTCGCCAAGGCCGACGGGGAGGCGCTGGGCATCAAGGTCAAGGCCGGGGGCAACCGCCCGATCCAGCCCGTGGTCAACGCCTTCTTCTACTGGCTGCGGGCGAGCCGCCTGGAGACGGACCGCGTCGCGCAGTGGTGGGCGGGGCGGATGCTGGCGACGCCGCGGCCTCTGCAGGAAAAGGCGGCGCTCTTCTGGCACGGCCACTTCGCCACCAACGAGGACAAGGTCCGCGACTACCGCAAGATGCTCAAGCAGGTGGAGCTGTTTCAGGCGCGGGGGCTCGGCGACTTCCACGCGCTCCTGGTCGCCGTCGCGAAGGACCCGGCGATGCTCGCCTTCCTCGACGCGGGCATCAACGTGAAGGGGTCCCCCAACGAGAACTTCGCCCGGGAGATCATGGAACTGTTCACGATGGGCCCGGGGAACTACTCGGAGACCGACATCCGCGAAGGGGCCCGCGCGTTCACGGGATGGAACTTCCGCGGCACGGACTTCGCCTTCAACCCGGAGGACCACGATGAGGGCGAGAAATCGTTCCTCGGACGCGCCGGTCCGCTCGACGGCGAGGACGTCATTGCCGTCATCATGGAACAGGACGCGACGGCGCGGTTTGTCGCTTCGAAGCTCTACCGCTACTTCGTCCGCGACGAACTCGATCCCGCCCTCGCGGAAGAACTGGGCGCACGGTTGCGCGATCTCGATTTCGAGATCGCCCCGTTCCTGGCGATGCTGTTCTCGAGCCGGGACTTCTATGCCCCGGCGTCCGTCGGCACGCGCATCAAGGGTCCGGTCGAACTGGTCGTCTCCACCTACCGCAAGCTCGGGCTCGACGAACTGCCCGGCGTGCCGGACTTCAACGTGGTGACAGCTTCCCTGGGCCAGCACCTGTTGCATCCGCCCACGGTCGCCGGCTGGTCCCACGGCCGGAGCTGGGTGACGCCGGGGCTCCTGTTCGAGCGGGGCAACTTCGTCCTCGACGTGGTGTTCCCGGACATCGCCTTCGTGCCGCCGGACCGCTACCCGCTCTACGGAGGAGGCATTCTGGCCGTGCACGAGCGGCTGCGGTCGGGCATGGACATCACCGCGGCCACCAAGCCCGTCGGGGTGGACACGGGCGAGGACTCGATGGCGGCGTCGAACCTGCTGGCGGACCGCGACGAGGCGTTCAACACCCGCTACGGCAGCTACCGCGGCTGGCAGATGGCCATCGAGCGCGTCAAGCCGATTCCGCGGCACACGGCCCGTGTCGACCTGGCGGGCATGGTGCGGGGCGCGGGCCTCAAGAACTCCCGGGAAGTC
>JAPPHP010000051.1 GCA_028821035.1 Gammaproteobacteria bacterium
GCCGGCCATGTGCGCCGCCCGCGTCATGACGCCCCGGAAGACGTCGGCCTCGAAATTGGTGAGGACGCCCTGGGCGATCGCCGCGGTCCGCTCGAGGCCCATGCCCGTGTCGATCCCCGGCGATGCGAGGGGTTCGAGGGTCCCGTCAGGCGACCGGTCGAACTGCGGAAAGACCAGATTCCAGAACTCGAGGAACCTGTCGCCGTCTTCCTCGGGCGAGCCTGGTGGTCCGCCGGCGACGGCCGGTCCCTGGTCGCAGAAGATATCCGTGTTCGGTCCGCAGGGTCCGGTGTCCCCCATGGCCCAGAAGTTCTCCTCGTGGTCGATCACGCGCTCGGCCGGCATGCCGATCTTGTCGAGCCAGAGGCGGCGGGCCTCGTCGTCGGTCGGGTGCACGGTCACCCAGAGCCGTTCGCGCGGCCAGCCGAGGATGTCGCGGACGAACTCCCACGCCCAGTCGATGGCCTCTTCCTTGAAGTAGTCCCCGAAGCTGAAGTTGCCGAGCATCTCGAAGAGCGTGTGGTGCCGGGCCGTGTGGCCGACGTTCTCGAGGTCGTTGTGCTTGCCGCCGGCGCGTACGCAGCGCTGGCACGAGGTGGCGCGCGTGTAGTCGAGGCGCTCGCGGCCGGTCAGCGCGTCCTTGAACTGCACCATGCCAGCGTTGGTGAAGAGCAGGGTCGGGTCGTTGCCCGGCACCAGGCTGCTCGAGGACACCACCTTGTGGTCGCGCGCGCCGAAGAACTCGAGGTACGCGGACCGGATTTCCGCCGTCAGCATGACCGCGCCCGGTTCAAGTACGCAAAGGGGCGCGGATTATACGGGCTGCTCGCCCAGCGTTCGATAGATGACCTCGGGGCCAAACCCGCGTGAGGAGAGGAACCGGGCGCGCTTCGCCCAGTCGGCGCGGTCGGCCGGCGGTGCGGCTCCGAAACGTCTCGTTTCAGCGTCCCGGGCGCGGTCCCCCCAGAAATCTCCGTCCTGATCAAGCTGACCCAGCGCGTCGTCCACGAGTTCCCGCGCGACGCCGCGCTCGATCAGTCCGGCCCGGATCTTCGCCGGCCCCTGGCCGCGCCCGAGGCGGCTGCGGACGAACGCTTCCACGAACCGCGCCTCCGAGAGGAGACCGTCGTGCTGCAGGTCCTCGAGGACCGCCTCGATGGCGGCGTCGTCCGCGCTGTCCGGTCCCCGCTTACGCCGAAGCTTGCGGCGCAACTCCTGGACGGAGTGCTCGCGGACGGCAAGCAGGCGAACCGCCCGCGCCGCGAGCTCGTGACCCGCGTTATCCAGCGCCTCGGCGTCGGGACGGGGCATCCCCGTCAGCGCGTCAGCGGCGGTCGGTCGCGTCGCTCACCGCCGCGATGCGCGGGGCGGGCGCGTCCGCGGAGGCGTCGTCTTCCTCCGGCTTGCCGCCGCGGTCGAGGTGCGGCAGGAGTTCGGCCCGCACGCGGGTCTCGATCTCCTGGCGCACGCCCTCCTCCTCGTCCAGGAACGCCGCCGCGTTGCGCCGCCCCTGGCCGATACGCTGGCCGTTGTAGCTGTACCAGGCGCCGGACTTCTCGACGATGCCCTGCTTCACGCCGAGGTCGATGATCTCGCCGGCGCGGTGGATGCCCCGGCCGTAGAGGATCTGGAACTCGGCCTGCTTGAACGGTGGCGCCACCTTGTTCTTGAGTACCTTGACCCGCGTCTCGTTGCCCACGACCTCGTCGCCGTCCTTGACCGCGCCGATACGGCGGATGTCGAGGCGCACGGAGGAGTAGAACTTCAGCGCGTTGCCGCCGGTGGTCGTCTCAGGCGAGCCGAACATGACGCCGATCTTCATGCGGATCTGGTTGATGAAGATGACGAGCGTGTTCGAGTTCTTGATGTTGGCGGTCATCTTGCGGAGCGCCTGGCTCATGAGCCGCGCCTGCAGGCCGACATGGGCGTCGCCCATCTCGCCCTCGATTTCCGCCTTCGGCGTGAGTGCGGCGACCGAGTCGATGACGACCACGTCCACGGCGCCTGAGCGCACCACCATGTCGCAGATCTCGAGGGCCTGCTCCCCCGTGTCCGGCTGCGAGACGAGCAGGTTGTCGGTGTCTACGCCGAGGGTCTCGGCGTAGACCGGGTCGAGCGCGTGCTCCGCGTCGATGAAGGCGCAGGTGCCGCCCCCGCGCTGCGCTTCGGCGATGACCTGGAGGGTCAGCGTGGTCTTGCCCGACGACTCCGGGCCGTAGATCTCGACGACGCGCCCCCGCGGGAGCCCGCCGATCCCGAGCGCGATGTCGAGGCCCAGGGAGCCGGTGGAAATGGAAGGGATCGCTTCCTGCTCGCGATCCCCGAGCCGCATCATCGAGCCCTTGCCGAACTGCTGCTCGATCTGTTTGAGCGCTGCTTTCAACGCGCCGTCTCTGCCGTCCCCGCCGGAGTTCCTGGCCCCGCGTCTGGTCATTTCGTCTCTGTCCTCCTTCTTTTGCTGCGGGCGCGCCTCGGCCGCCGGGCCCTGTCCCCGGTTCCGCCCGCCGTCCCTTTGCCATTGCGTTCTCGGCATCTGGTCTCTCGTGGAAAGTCGGATGCCGCGTACTGTATATCTATTCAGTCAGGGATGCAAGCGCCGGACGCGAACCCCCTTCCCCAACGTCCCGCACACGATAACGCAACGAGTCCCCGAAGTACGGCCGAATCGCCGTTTTCGCACGCCGATCACGGCCTTCGCTTACAATCCTCGGGCGGTCGATGAACACCCCCTCCCACACCCCGATGATGCGCCAGTACCTGCGCATCAAGGCGGAGCACACGGATGCCCTGCTCTTCTACCGGATGGGCGATTTCTACGAGCTGTTCCACGACGACGCCGAGGAAGCGTCCCGCCTGCTCGACATCACGCTGACCGCCCGCGGACAGTCCGCCGGACAGCCGATCCCGATGTGCGGCGTGCCGTTCCACAGCGTGGATGCATACCTCGTCAAGCTCGTCCGCATGGGGCGCACCGTCGCCATCTGCGAGCAGATCGGCGATCCGGCGACGAGCCGGGGACCCGTGGAGCGCCGGGTGACCCGCATCGTCACCCCGGGCACGCTCACGGAGGAGGGGCTGCTCCCGGCCGACCGGGACAGCGTGCTGGCCGGCGTGCGGCCAGACGGCGGGGGCTGGAGCCTGAGCTGGCTCAACCTCTCCTCCGGCGAGTTCCGTATCCGCGACTGCCCGGACACCCCCGGACTGCTCGCCGAGCTCGAGCGCATCGGCGCGGGAGAGGTCATCGCGCCCGAAGGCGTGGACCTGGCGCTCGAGCCGGCGCTCAAGCACCGGCCTCCCCTCGATTTCGACACCGAACTCGGCGAGCGCCTGCTCGTCGAGCACTTCGGCGTGCGCGACCTCACCGGCTTCGGCGTCGAGCCCCGCGCGGGCGCCGTCGGCGCCGCCGCGGCCGTCCTGCGCTACGCCCGCGACGCCCAGCGCCAGGCGCTCGAGTACATCGACTCCCTCGCCCGGGCGGAGCGCGACAGTCA
>JAPPHP010000364.1 GCA_028821035.1 Gammaproteobacteria bacterium
AGGTTCAGGGTGCGCGGAATGGGCGTGGCCGTGAGCGCGAGCACGTCCACCTCGGCGCGCAGGGCCCGCAGGCGCTCCTTCTGGCGCACGCCGAAGCGATGCTCCTCGTCGATGATGACGAGGCCGAGGTCCTCGAACGCGATGCCCGCGCCGAGCAGCCGGTGGGTGCCGATGACGATGTCGACCTTGCCGGCCGCGAGGCGTTTGGCGATGGCCGTGACCTCGCCGTCGGTGCGCAGGCGCGAAACCGCTTCGATGTGCACGGGCCAGTCCGCGAAACGGTCGCGGAACGTCTCGTGATGCTGCTCGGTCAGGAGCGTCGTGGGCGTCAGCACCGCGACCTGCTTGCCGGACGCCACCGCGACGAACGCCGCGCGCATGGCGACCTCGGTCTTGCCGAACCCCACGTCGCCGCAGATCAGGCGGTCGGTGGCGCTGTCCGAGCAGAGGTCCTCGATGACCGCGTCGATGGCGGCCTGCTGGTCGGCCGTGGTCTCGAACGGGAACCGGTCGCAGAAGCGGGCGTAGTCGTCCTCCGGCCGGTCGAACACCGTCCCGGGGCGCGCCGCGCGCCGCCCGTGGATGTCGAGCAGTTCCGCGGCGACGTCGTAGGCCTTGCGGGCGGCGCGCCGCTTGGCCTTGTCCCACTGGTCCGATCCGAGGCGGTGCAGGGGCGCGTGATCGGCGTCCGCGCCGGCGTAGCGGGAGATGAGGTGCAGCGACGTGACCGGCACGTAGAGCCTCGCCTCCTCGGCATACTCCAGGGCGAGGAACTCCTGGGTGTGCCCGTCGATCTCCAGGGTCTCGAGCCCGAGGTAGCGGCCGATGCCGTGGTCGATGTGCACGACCGGCGCGCCGATGGACAGTTCCGTCAGGTTGCGGATCACGAGGTCCGGGTCGATCCGCCGGGCGGTCGTACGGTCCGCGGCGTCGTCGTTGCGGCGCCCGAACAGTTCCGACTCCGTGACAATGGCGAAGTCGGCCAGCCAGGCGCCGCGCTCGATGTCGGCGACCGCGGTCGCGAGAGGGAGACCGCGGGCGACGAATTCCTCGAAGGTCGCCACGTCCGGCGGGCGCAGGCCGGCGCGGGCGAGGAACTCCTCGAGGTGCTGGGCGCGCCCGGCGGTCTGTGCCGTGAGGAGCACGGGCTGCTCGCACGCCTCGAGGAAGCCGCGCAGCAGGCGCGCCTCGTCCCGGCCGCGGTGGCTCGCGGTGAGGTCGGGCAGGGGACGCCCGTGGAAACTCACGCGGTGCCGGTGCCGCGTGCCGTCGGGGTCGACCTGTACGCGTCCGTAGGGTTTCAGTACGTCGCGGAGGCCCTGCCGGGACAGGTACAGCGCGGGTGGCGGCAGGATCGGCCGCTCGATGTCGTGACGCAGGGACTCGTAACGCGCCTCCAGCTCGTCCTCGAAGTGCGCGGCCTCGGTCATGGCTTCCGCGTCGAGGACGACGACCGTCGCCGCCGGCACGTAGTCGAACAGCGTGGCGGTCTCCTCGAAGAAGAACGGCAGGTAGTACTCGACGCCGGGATGCGGGACGCCCTGGCTGACGTCCTGGTAGACCGGGCACCGCCGCACGTCGACATCGAACGTGCGGTGCCAGCGGTCGCGAAAGCGCGCGATGCCCTCGGGATCCAGGGGGACCTCCCGCGCGGGCAGCATGCGTACCGACTCGACCCGTTGGGCCGTGCGCTGGGTGTCCGGGTCGAACGTCCGCAGGGTCTCGACGCGGTCATCGAACAGGTCGATGCGCAGCGGCGTCCCTGCGCCCATGGGGAAGATGTCCACCAGCGAACCCCGCACCGCGTACTCGCCTCGTTCGGACACGGTGCGGGCGTGGCGGTAGCCGGCCCGCTCGAGGCGCGCGCGCTCGAGGGCGACCTCGAAGCGCTGGCCCGTGCGCAGCGTGAGCGTGTGGGCGTCGACGAAGGAGGGCGGCGCGAGCCGCTGCATGAGCGTGCGGACGGGCGCGACGAGCACGCCCCGCGTGACGCCCCCGAGGTCGTGCAGGGTGGTCAGCCGGTCCGACACGATGTCCTGGTGCGGCGAGAAGCCGTCGTAGGGCAGCGTCTCCCAGTCGGGGAACGTGTGGACGGGCACCTTGCCGGACGCGTAGAAGTCGATCTCGTTGCGGACGCGCTCGGCGCGCTCGGTGTCGCGGGCGGCGTACAGCACGAGCGTGTCCGGCTGGGCGGCGAGCGCCGCGGCCCCGAAGCTGGCGCCGCTGCCGAAGAGCGCCTGCCAGTTATGCACGAGGTGGCGGGCCGGTAACCGGATCGGCGCCTCGGATGGTCTCATCTGCGGGCGATCTGCGGAGGCGGGAAGGGCCGCGCATTCTATCTCATCGGGTTGGGGGCGGGGCCGTCGCGACATGTGCGCGGCGGCTGACGTTGCGCGACGGTGTTCTCGCACGCCGACTCGGGGAGATCGCCCGTTCCACGCCGCCAGGACGGGCTTAAACTGTGCACATGACTCTGGAGTTCTGGGCCATCATCGCCGTCGGCGTCGCGCTGGCGACGCTGACGCTGAACGGTCACCGTCGGCTGCACGCGCGTTTGGACCGCCTGGAAGACCGGCTGGGCGGGGAGACGAAGGAAGTCGGCGACCGCCTCGGCCGCGTGGAGGTCGGTGCGTCGGACGTGCGCGAACGGGTGGCCTACGTCGAAGGACTGCTCGAGGGCCTCCGCGACGCCCTCCGCGACGTCCTGGTGGGCAAGGGACTTCCGGAGCCTCCACGGCCCCGGCGGGTGGGCGGTTAGGGACCGTTCGCCCTTGCCCGGAAGGCCCCCTCCCGGGGACCGGAAACCGGCGATTCCGGTGGATGCGAGACCCGTAAACGGTTAAAGTTGCCGCTCCGTGAATAGTCCGCCGACCTCCACGGGTGGGCTTCGCGCCGGCCCGCGCTCGCCATGAAAGCCACCGATATCCGGGACCCGTCCTATTTCCACAAGGTCGTGGACTGCCAATGGGCGTGTCCCGCCCACACGCCGGTGCCCGAGTACATCCGCCTGATCGCCGAGGAGCGCTACACCGAGGCGTTCATGATCAACTGGGAATCCAACGTGTTCCCGGGCATTCTCGGGCGCACCTGCGACCGTCCCTGCGAGCCGGCCTGCCGGCGCGTCCGGACCGAGGAAAAGCCGGTCGCCATCTGCCGGCTGAAGCGCGTGGCGGCGGACCACAAGGGCGACATCGGCCCCTATCTGCCGGCCGTGCCGAAGCGCAAGAACGGCAAGCGCATCGCCATGCTCGGCGCCGGTCCCGCGTCCCTGGCGGTGGCGCGCGACCTGCTGCCGTTCGGCTACGAGATCGACATGTTCGATCGCGACCCCGCCGGCGGCGGCATGATGCGCAGTCAGATCCCCGCCTTCCGGTTGCCGGCGGACGTCCTGGAGGAAGAGGTGGACCTCATCCTCGACATGGGCGTGAACGCGCGCTTCGGCTACGAGATCACGAGCATGAAGGAAATGCTCGACATGGACTACGACGCC
>JAPPHP010000197.1 GCA_028821035.1 Gammaproteobacteria bacterium
CCGGGTTCCTGGAGGGTGATGGCGGCGCGGCCTTCCTCGCCGTTCGGCCGGATGAAGCTCAGGCGGACGTGGTCGGCGTTGTCGAGGCTGAGATAGCGGGGATCCCGGAACACGGCGCGGTCGTCGCGGATGCGCATGTGCACGTAGAGGTCCCCGGCGCGCTCGCCGAGGACCAGGTCGAACCCACCGTCGACCAGGGCGCCGTCCTCGCCCCCGAAGCGCTGCACGCGCGTCTCCACCTCGCCCCATTCGGCGAGCGTGCCGTCGAGCCGGACCGGGTTCCCGATCGGGTGCGCGCGCAGCGACTCGTAGTCCTTCGGATTGACGGGCAGGTCGCGGAACAGGTCCTCGCGGCCGTTGAACAGGGTGGAGATGCCTTCCGCGGTCAGGAGCTGCGCGTGGGACTGGCCCTGGACCAGCAGGCGCTCCATCTCCACGAGTTGCAGGTAGGAGAAGTACGGCAGGACGAGCAGGGCTACCCCCAGCAGCGTCAGCTTGGTGCCGAGCCGGGGGCCGCGGATCTTCGAGCCGATCTTCACTGCGCGGCCCAGCGATAGCCGAAGCCGTACTCGCTGCGGATGCAGGCGAAGTCGGGATCGACCTTCTCGAACTTCTTGCGGATGTTGCGCATGTGCGTGTTGATGGTGTTGTTCGTCACCAGGCTCTGCATGGTGGCATTCATCAACGTGTCGTAGCTGACCGCATGGCCGGGCTGCCGCACCAGCTTCGCGAGCATGCGGAACTCGGTCCCCGAGAGATCGATGCGCGTGCCCTGCCACGAGACCAGCAGGGCGCTCTCCTCGATCGTCAGGTCCCCGAGCCGGCGGGCGCTGGGCCCAGCGTCGTCGGAACCGCTCGAACGGACCTCGTCGATGCGCAGCAGCGAGGAGATGCGCTCGACCAGGTACTCCAGGGAGATGGGTTTCGGCAGGTAGTCCCACGCGCCGAGCCGCAACCCGGAGATCTTGTCGATCTCGTCGATCCGTTCCGTGAGGAAGATCACGGGCAGGGTCGGCGCCCGCGCGAGCAGGTCCCGGCAGAGCTGGAAGCCGGCGTCGAACTCCTCGCCGAGCACGATATCGAGGATGGCGAGGTCCGGAAGGCTGCGCTCGAACCCCTCCAGCGCGCTGCCGCGGCTCGCGTACTCCGCCACGTCGTACCCCTTCTTCGTGATGGCGTCCGCGTAGTTGGCGCGCTGGTCGGGGTCGTCCTCGACGATCGCGATGGTCTTGGCCATTCGAGGTGTGCCCGGGCGGGCTCGCGGCAGGGACAGGCGATTTTACCGGTTTCCGGTCGGTGTCGCGCTTTCCGGTCTGGTAGTTCTGATAGTCTGGTATGGAAGTTTGTAGCGCACGTCGATCTCGGACGTGGGTTGGCAGAGTGCAATCTCCTGCGGGGGCGAGCCTGAACTCCGGGTTCGGGAGCGCTCGTCCAGGTTTGGACTCGAGCAGTTGTCAGTGGTACCGCGACGCTGGACCGGGACGGTGGGTTGAGGATGGCCGCCGTTGTCCGACCAGGACCGCATTGAAGACATCATCGGCTTGCTGCGCGAGGCGGAACTCGACGAGGGCGTCTGGTCCGCCGCGTCGGCGTTGATCGACGAGGTCTGCGGGCTGCGGGGAAACGACCTCCTGCTCGGCCGGCTCAACCCCCAGGGCGGCATCGAGGTGGTGCTCCGCTGGCTCCGGCTGCATGGCGAACCGGCCCCGGAGTTGGCGCGCGACTACACCGACAACTACGCGGCGATCGACGAACGCGGACGCGCCGGTATCTGGCAGCGGCCCGGCGCGCTGGCGCACACCGCGGCCCTGCTTCCGGAAGGCGTGCGCCGGACGTCGCCGACCTACAACGAATACCTTGTCCCCAACGATGGCGAGAACTGCCTGAACACGTGGTTGCCCGGCGTGGGCGACCTGCATATGGCCTAGTCCCTCGTCGGTCCGGGCGGCGGCGATCCCGGTGATTGGACCAGCGATCAGGCGCAGGCGATCCGACTGCTGTTGCCGCATGTGCGGCAGTTCGTGCTGGTGCGCCACGCCCTGGCCGAGGCGCGCGCGGAAGGCACGCGGGCGGCGACGCTCCTCGACTCGCGGCGCATCGGCATCGTGCTGCTCGACCGCGACGGTTGGATCGTCGAGGCGAACGACCGCGCCCGTGCGACGTTTGGCGGGAGTGACGGCCTGGCGGTTCGGGACGGTCGGTTGACCGCCAACCGTCCGGCGGAGGCGGACCGCCTGGCCCGAATACTGGATGCGGCATGCCGTGGAGGTCCTGGAGGCTCCATGCCGATCACGCGGCCGCCGCAGCCACCGCTCGTGGTGTACGCCACACCCATGGGGACGACCGGGGGGCTCCCGTGGAAGGAGCGTCTTGCGGCCCGGGTTCTGCTCGCGGAACCGTTCTCGGCGCCGCCGGTGAATGCGGAACGCGTGTCGGCGGCGCTTGGGCTCACGCCGGCGCAGGGCCGCGTGGCGGCCAGCCTTGCCGCGGGGGGCACGGTGGCATCGATCGCCGCGGCGACGCACCGCACGGAGGCCGCCGTGCGGTGGCACATCCGCGAGACGCTCGGCCGCCTCGGTCTCTCGCGGCAAGCGGACCTGGTCAGGGTCGTGCTGTCCACGCCGGGGGTCTTCGACGACTGAAAGCGATCGTCAACGTGTGTCCGGCGCTCGCCGGCTGCCCGCGTAGTACCCTCCACCCGTTTCGAGGGACTGCCCGACCGCGTTGACACGCATCCTCTCCATCGTCGGCCCCGAGTGCACGGGCAAGACCGCCCTCGCGCGGGCACTGGCCGAGCACCTGGGCGTGGGGTACGTCCGGGAGTACGCCCGCGACTACCTGGCCGGGCGGACCGGCTACGAACCCGCGGACGTCGAGGCCATCGCCCGCGGACAGATGGCTCTCGAGGCCGACGCCCTTGCGGCGGACGAGTCGCCCGTGATCCTCGACACCGACCTGCTGGTTGTCCGCGTGTGGTGGGAGGAGAAGTACGGTCCGCTGCCCGACTGGCTCCGACGGGCGTTCGCCACGCAAGCGCCGCGCCACTACCTGCTCACCGCGCCGGACCTGCCGTGGGAGCCGGATCCCTTGCGCGAGTCGCATTTCGACCGTCAGCGGTTGTTCGTGGTCTATCGCGCTACGCTCGCGGCTTAAAAGCTGCGCTCCGGCGGGGCGCGCGGGGCCGGCGCCGCGCGCCTACGATGCGCCCTCGCGGCGCTCGAGCAGGAGCCGTAGCACCCGCTCCGCCGTGTCCGCCTGATCGCGTATCTCGGCGCGGTCGTTGCCGAGGGCGAGCTGGCCGACGGCCCAGGCGTACTCGCGCAACTCGAACAGGATGCGCGTGTCGAGAATCCGGCGCGCGGGGACGGTGGCGTCGCCGTAGTAGGCCGCGGTGAGACGTTCCATGCCCGCTTCGTCGTAGCCGAGTCCGCGTCCGAGGCAGACCACGTCGAACAGCGGGTCGTTGTCGCCGGCGAACTCCCAGTCGAG
>JAPPHP010000200.1 GCA_028821035.1 Gammaproteobacteria bacterium
GCCGGCGATGGGACCGTGCGTGGTCTCCACGGTGGAACCCGTCATGACGTGGCCTGCGCGACGGCGGTCCGGAGTGTCGTGACGATCTCGTCCACGTCTTCGCGGGTGGTGCAGAGCGGCGGGGCGAGCATCGTCGTGTCCCCGTTGCTCCGCACGATGAGGCCGCCGTCGAATGCCCGCTTCGAGACCCGCTCCGTCCTCTCGTAGAACGCCATGGTCGAGAGGTCGCCGCGCCGCCAGGCGATGCCGGCCATGAGCCCGACACCACGCACGTCCTCGACGTCCGGGTGCCCGGCGAAGGCCTCGCGGAGCCGCTCGAGCAGGTAGGCGCCGACGGTGCGGCTGTTCTCGACGAGCCCCTCGGACTCGATGATGTCGATGTTGGCCAGCGCGGCGGCACAGCACGTCTGGTGATTGTTCAGGGTCTGGCCCGCCATGAAGGGCACGCCCTCGGGTACCTTGTTGCGCAACACGTCGTAGGCCTTCGGGCCCACTCCGACCGCGCCGAGGGGGAGGTAGCCGCTCGTGATCCCCTTCGAGAGCGTCAGGAGGTCGGGATGGGCGCCGACCCAGTCCATGGCGAACCAGCTCCCGGTACGGCCGAACGCGGTGACGACCTCGTCGAAGATGAGCAGGATGTCGTGTCGGTCGCAGAGTTCCCGGACGCGTTCGAAGTAGCCCGGCCGCGGCGGGAGGACCCCCCCGGTGGCGATGACCGGTTCGGCGACGAAAGCCGCGATGCTCTCGGCACCCTCGCGCTCGATGGTGGCCTCGAGGTCATCGAGGTCGTGCGTGTCGACCTCGACGTGCAACGGGTCGGGCTTGTCGAACCAGTGATACATGTCGATGCGGGTCGCGCTCGCCGCGCCGCGCGTGATGCCGTGGTAGCCCTTGCGCCGGGAGAGGATCTTCTGGCGGTCCGGGTTGCCCTTGATGGCGTGGTACTGCCGCGCAATACGGAAGTTCATCTCGTTGGCGTCGGAACCGCACAGGGTGAACAGGAAGCGCCGTATGCCGCTCTCGGCCGGGACGAGGTCCGCGAGGCGTTTCGCCAGCACGGCGGCCGGCTCGGAGGTGTAGCCCCAGAACGCCGGGTAGTACGCCAGGGACCGCATCTGTGTCGTCGCGGCCGCGCCGATCTCCTGGCGGCCGTGTCCGACCAGGATGTTCCACAACCCGGAGAGTCCATCGATGAGCGTGCGGCCGTCGTCAAGATGGATGCGGATACCCTCGCCACCGACGACGAGATGGCGGTCCTGGTCCCGGCGCAGCTCCGACAGCGGGTGTACGAGGTAGTCGCGGTCGAGATCCGCGACCCCCGCGGGCGGGGCGTCCTGAGGGACGGTGTTCATGGCCGCGGCAGGGCTCCTCGTCGTTGCAGGGAATTGCGGGCCGGTCAGTGCGTCGCGAACGCTTGTTCGGCCAGATACCGCAGCGTGAAGTCGGCACACAGGTCCGGCTCCTCGAGCAGCAGATGTGTCGTCTCGGGCACGAAATCGTACTCGATGAGCAGGATCTCCGGCATCCGGACGCTCGGGAGAAACGAGTTCGGGACGGTCGGATCGGAGCCGATGACCTTGAGCGGACACGCCATGGCGCCGAAGTCGATCTTGCGCGCGAAGGGATAGAGGGTGTCCCAGAGCCGGGCTTCGTGCTCGGGCGGGCAGCAGAGTTCGTAGCCGTCCCCGTCGCCGGCCGGCCGCAGCGTGCTGCGTGCGAAGAGATCGAGTCGCGCCGCGTCGAGCCGCGCGAACGCGGGCTTCTCCGCCAGCAGTTCCACGTAGTCCGATGGTTGGGCGAACCGGTGTCGCCGCCGGCGCGTGGCCGCCGCCATGCCCGCGCCGAGCCGCTCGAGTTCGACCGTGGCCCTTCCCGGCAGCAGGATGGGCGGGTCGAACAGCACGAGGGCGGCGTACTCGTAGCTGGTCCCGGCGTGGAGGGCGGCCATCGCCGTCAGCGAGTGAAAGACGCCGGCCTTGGGTCTCGCCCCGAAACGTTGGTCGATCTCCCGGGACACGCGGTCCAGGTCGGAGGCCACGGCCGGGATGGTGTGCGCGTCGGGGTCGCCGACGGGATTCCAGCCGTGGTTCCTGACGTCGTGGAGGAACACGTCGAAGTCCTGGATGAACTTGGACCAGAACGGCCAATAGGCGTCGGCGGCAAAGCCGTTGCCATGGCCCAGCACGAGCCGCGGCCCCTCCGGGTTGCCGTGGCGTCGAAGCGCGATGGGATAGCCGTCCACCGCGCGCACTTCATGCACTTCGAGCGGCTCCGGAACGCGCAGGACGGAAGTCATCGCGACACGGGGGAGCGGTGGATCATGGCAAGGTTGCCTGGCCGATGTTTCGAATAGCATAGTAGTCGAGTTC
Source organism: Gammaproteobacteria bacterium (assembly GCA_028821035.1). Lineage (GTDB taxonomy): Bacteria > Pseudomonadota > Gammaproteobacteria > Pseudomonadales > Azotimanducaceae > VXNE01. The sequence continues at coordinate 2,370 of JAPPHP010000200.1, forward strand.
ATGGCACTGGAAGTGAAATGTCGCGCGAGGAGACGGACAACGGTCTGAGCATGGACCGTCAGGCCATGCTCGAGCTGGGCGGCAAGGCCATGGAGATGCTCATAGACCGGATCGTGGCGGTTGGTGAGGGTAGCGCCTGGGACGGCGAGTTTCGGCAGGTGCTGGAGGAACGGTTGCTCACGGCGCCGCCGGAACAGGGCCGGCCGGGGGCGGACGTGGTGGAGCAGGTCGTGCGGGAGGTACTGCCCTACGCTGCTCGCCTGGACCATCCACGCTTCTTCGGCTTCGTGCCGTCGGCGCCGACCTGGCCGGGCGTCCTCGCGGACTTCCTGGCGGCGGGGTTCAACATCAACTCCTGCACGTGGCTGGTATCCAGCGGGACGAGCCAGATCGAACTGGTCGTGGTCGACTGGATGCGGCAGTGGATCGGGTATCCGGAGAGCGCCGGCGGGCTGCTCACGAGCGGCGGCTCCGCGGCGAGCGTGGAGGCGCTGGTGACGGCGCGGGAGGCCGCCGGGCATCCGGACGGCCCGGTCGTCTACATGAACGACCAGAGTCACAGCGCGCTCAAGCGCGCGGCGCTGATCGCCGGCGTCCGCCGCGAGTGCATTCGCCTGGTACCGACCGACGACGCCTTCCGCATCGATGTGGACGCGCTCGCGCGCATGGTGGCCGAGGATCGTGCGCAGGGTCTGGCGCCTATCGCGGTCTGCGCCAACGCCGGCTCGGCGAGTTCCGGGGCCATCGATCCCCTGGGCGCGATGGCGGACTTCTGCGAGCAGGAGGACATCTGGCTGCATGTCGATGCGGCCTACGGCGGATTCGCGGTGGTGACGGAACAGGGCCGCGAGCTGCTCCGGGACATCGAGCGCGCGGACTCCATCGGCCTAGATGCACACAAGTGGTTCTTCCAGCCCTACGAGGCCGGCGCGCTGATGGTGCGGGACGCGCAGCACCTCCTGAACGCGTTTGCCATCGGGCACGACGTGCTGCAGGACACCGTGTGGGGTGCGAACCACCCGAATTTCTCCGACCGTGGCCAGCAGCTGAGCCGCGCTGCGCGTGCGCTGAAGGTCTGGATGTCCGTGCAGACGTTCGGCATGGCCGCGTTCC
>JAPPHP010000338.1 GCA_028821035.1 Gammaproteobacteria bacterium
GTTCCCGCTGACGATCCGCGGCCTCGAAGAGGGGATGAACTACCTCTCGAAGTAGGGGACGGGCCCGTCCCGTCCAGCGTCGGAATCGCCTAGGGGAGCGCGTAGAGGAGCGCCTTGGGCAGCGCCTAGAGGAGCGCGACGGGAAGCCACCGGCATGAAACCCGCCCGCACGCCGGACGCAACGGCGATGGCCCGCCGCGCGGAACGCGTACCCGCGCTCTCCTTCCCGCCGGAACTCCCGATCTCGTCCCGCATGGACGAGATCGTCGAGTGCATCCGCGCGCATCCGGTCGTCATCGTCGCCGGCGAGACCGGTTCGGGGAAGACCACGCAGTTGCCGAAGGCCTGCCTCGCCGCCGGACGCGGCGTGCGCGGCATGATCGGTCACACCCAGCCGCGGCGACTCGCGGCGCGCACCGTGGCGGCCCGCATCGCCCAGGAACTCGACACCCCGCTCGGGGCACAGGTGGGTTTCGCGGTGCGCTTCGCGCAGGCGTGGGGCGAGGACACCCTGGTCAAGGTGATGACGGACGGCCTGCTGCTCGCGGAGATCCAGCACGACCGGCAGCTCGACGCGTACGACACGCTGATCCTGGACGAGGCCCACGAACGCAGCCTCAACGTCGACTTCCTCGTGGGCTACGCGAAGAAGCTGCTGCGCCGCCGCGCGGACTTCAAGCTCATCGTCACGTCGGCCACGATCGACGTGGAGGCCTTCCAGCGCCACTTCGACGGCGCGCCCGTGGTGTCCGTCGGCGGGCGCGGGCACCCCGTGGACGTGGTCTGGCGGGAGGAGGACGACGACGACCAGGGCGATCCCATCGCGGCCTGCCTGGACGAGATCGCCCGCGCGCGTTCGAGGACGGCGGCACGGGACGTCCTCGTGTTCCTGCCCGGCGAGCGCGAGATCCTGGAGACGTCGCAGCGGCTCCGGCGCGCCTATCGCGACCGCTACGAGGTGCTGCCGCTCTACTCGCGGCTGCCGGCGCGGGAGCAGGCCCGGATCTTCGACAGCCGCCCGAGCGCCCGCCAGCGGGTCATCCTGGCGACGAACGTCGCGGAGACGAGCGTGACGGTGCCGAACGTCGGCTACGTCATCGACTCCGGGGTCGCCCGGATCAGCCGCTACAGCTTCCGCTCCCGGATCCAGCGGCTGCCGGTCGAGCCCATCTCGCAGGCCAGTGCCGAGCAGCGGAAGGGCCGCTGCGGCCGCGTGGCGCCAGGCACCTGCTATCGGCTCTACTCGGAGGCGGACTACGGGAACCGGCCGCGCTACACCGACCCGGAACTCACGCGCACCAACCTCGCGTCCGTGGTGCTGCAGATGCGGGCGTTCCGGCTCGGCGACGTGTCGCGCTTCCCCTTCATCGACCCGCCGGATCCGCGGGCGGTGAAGGACGCGGTCCGTAGCCTGCACGAACTCGGCGCCCTGGACGAAGACCGCCTGACGAAGGTCGGCCGGACGATGGCGCGCCTGCCGGTGGACCCGCGGCTGGCGCGCATGCTGATCGCCGCCGCCCGCGGCGGCTGCCTGCGGGAGATGCTGATCGTGGTCGCGGCGCTGTCGATCCAGGATCCCCGCGAGCGGCCGCCGGACCGGCGCCAGGCCGCGGACGAGGCCCACCGGGCATACGCGCATCCGGAGTCGGACTTCCTGGCGTTCGTCAACCTCTGGAACGCCCTGGAGGAGGTGCGCGCAGAGCGGACGCGCAGCGGTTTCCGGCGCCACCTGCAGCGGCACTTCCTGTCGCCGTCACGGGTCGCCGAATGGCGCTCCCTGCACCGCCAGTTGCTGTTGGCGGCGCGGTCCCTCGGCATGCGCCTGAACAAGGCCGACGCGGACTACGCCGCGGTGCACCGCGCCCTGCTCGCGGGCTCCCTCGGCTTCGTCGGGCTGCACGACGAGGCCCGCGTGTACCAGGGCGCCCGCAACCTGAAGTTCCGCATCTTCCCGGGCTCCGTGCTGGCGCGGAAGGGCTCGGGCCCGAAATGGGTCGTCGCCGCGGAGATCGCCGAGACCGGGCAGACCTACGCGCGCTGCGTTGCCCGGGTCGATGCGCGCTGGATCGAGGACGCGGCCGGCAAGCTGTTGCGGCGCAGCCACTCGGAGCCGCACTGGGACGCGCGCCGGGGGGAGCCAATGGTCTTCGAGCGCGCCACGCTGTACGGCCTGCCCGTTGTCGAACGGCGCGCCGTCCGGCTTGGCCCGATCGACCCGCAGGAAGCGCAGGCACTGTTCGTGCGGCACGCGCTCGTCGGGAGCGCGGACGGCGTGGTGCGCGCCGGCAAGCACCCGCGCCCGGCGTTCCTGGACCGGAACCTGGCCCTGGTGCGCAGGATCGTCGAACTGCAGGCGAAGGGCCGCCGCGCCGACGTCCTCGCGTCGGGTGAGGCGCAGGCGGACTTCTACCGGGAGCGTTTGCCGGACGACGTCTGGAGCATCGCTTCGCTGACCTCGTGGCTGGCGAAGGCCGACGCGGCGGCGCTCGAGCGGCTGGAGATGACCGAAGCGGACCTCATGACGCGGACCGACGCCGCCGTCTCCGACGACGACTTCCCGTCGGTCCTGCGCATCGACGGGCTGGAACTGCGTCTCAGGTACCGCTTCGCCCCGGGCGAGCCCGACGACGGGGTGTCGGTGCGGGTGGATCTGGGCGTGCTGCCGCATCTCCGGCAGGGACCGCTTGACTGGCTGGTGCCGGGGTTCTTCGAGCAGAAGTGCGTGGAACTCCTGAAGGCGTTGCCGAAGTCCGTGCGCCGGCGCCTCGCCCCCGTGCCGGACAAGGCGCGCGAGATGACCGCCGTCCTGCTGCGCGCCGACCGGTACCGCGAGGGCAGCTTGCTCGCCGGCCTCGCCGAGCGGGTCGAAGCCGACTACGGGGTCGTTGTCGGGGCTTCCGACTGGCGGCCCGACGCGATCGCTCCGTTCCTGCGACTGAACGTACAGGTCCGCGGGCCACGCGGGCGGGTGGTGGATCAGGACCGGGATCTGGGCGCCTTGCAGGCGCGCTTGCTCGCCCGCGTCGAGCGTGGCGCGGAAGCGGCGCGCGAACAGCACGAGCAAAGGGGACTCACGACGTTCCCGGAGGACGGCGTCCAGGAGACCCTGACCGTGGACGGCCGCGCCGGCCGCGTCCTGGCGTACCCGGCCCTGCGCGACGACGGCGACCGCGTGGACCTGGTCCTGCTCACCCACCGCTCGAGCCAGCGCGCCACCAACCGGCGCGGCTACAGCCGCATGGCGCTCCTGTCCGATCGTCGCCGGACGCGTCGCCTGCGGCGGGACATCGAGGCGGCGGCCACCATGGCGCTCCACTACGCCACGCTCGGCCCCCGCGCGCGGTTGGTCGACGAGTTGCTGCTCGCGGCGGCATGGGCCTGCTTCTTCGCCGAACGCGCGCTGCCGGCCGGGGCGCCCGACTTCGAGGCGGCGCTCGACGCCGGGGCCGGCCGCCTGGCGTCCACGTG
>JAPPHP010000124.1 GCA_028821035.1 Gammaproteobacteria bacterium
ACTGCGAACTGTTCGACGGCGTGAACGAGGCGGTCGAAGGCGGCATGCACGTCGCCGTCGAGGACGACCGCATTCGCGAAGTCTCGGACAGGCCCATCGCGCTGGACGGCGCCACGGTCATCGACTGCGGCGGCCGCTTCCTGATGCCGGGCCTGCTCGACCTGCACTTCCACGCCTACTCGCCCACCTTCGACATGCACGCGCTGGACCGCATGCCCAAACCGTTGCTCGTGGGGTACGCCATCAAGCATCTCGAGGACGCCGTGCAGCGGGGCTTCACCACCGTGCGCGACCCGGGGGGTGGCGATGTGGGTCTGTCGCTGGTCGTCGAACACGGCCTGGTGCGCGGCCCGAGGTTCCTGTACGGCGGCAAGGCGCTCTCGCAGACCGGCGGCCACGGCGACATGCGCCCCGGCGTGCAGGAGGAGCCCTGCAACTGTGCCTACTCCGGGGTGATCTGCCAGGTCGTGGACGGGGTGGACGAAGTGCGCAAGGTCGCGCGGGACGAACTGCGCAAGGGCGCGGATCACGTGAAGGTATTCATCTCCGGCGGCGTGGCTTCGCCGAGCGATCCCATCTGGATGCCGCAGTTCACCAACGACGAGCTGCGCGCCGCCGTCGAGGAAGCGGCCACCCGGCGCAAGTACGTGATCGCCCACTGCCACACCGATGACGGCGCCCAGCGTTGTGTCGAGACCGGCATCCGGTCCATCGACCACGCGAGCCACGTGACGGACGAGACGGCCCGGCTGATCGCGGAGGCTGGCGCCTACACGGTACCGACCCTTGCCGTGGTCCATGAAATTCTGGAGAGCGGCGCCGAGGCCGGCATGCCCCAGGAGAGCATCGACAAGGTGGAGGGCATGCTCGATACGATGCTGGCCTCCATCGAGTCCTGCCGGCGCGCGGGCGTGAAGATCGGCATGGGCACGGACCTCTTCGGCACGGAGTTCCACGACATGCAGGCGAGCGAGATGCGCTTCCGGTCCGCCGTGGACAGGCCCATCGACATCCTGCGCTCGGCCACCTCGGTGAACGCCGAGATCGCCCAGCGCGGCGACGATCTCGGGCGGGTGGCGCCCGGCTACCTCGCCGACCTGCTGGTGCTGGACGGGAATCCGCTGGACGACATCAGCATCTTCGAGCGCTACCGGCAGGAGATGCCGGTGGTGATGAAGGGGGGTTCCTTCATCCGTAATGCGTTGAGTTGACGGTCTGGCACGATCGGTGCTCCCGCGTCCCGGACCGACACGCGGATTTCGACTCACTGCCAGATGAACCTTCAATCAGACGAACTAAAGATTACGATTAGACGGGCCTAAACCTTTCAATTGGACGGGCGTAATGTTACAAATAGCCGATGGATCATCCTCGGCTCCATCCGCGTCGCGCAGAACGTCCACTCGTCGAGGCTCTCGAAGACTCGCCTGTTGTCCTGATTCACGGTCCGCGCCAATGCGGCAAGACCACGCTCGCGAAAATGGTGTGTGCTCCCGCGACGCTGTCTCCGCTTCCCGAGCCACTGGCGCCGGAAGGTCAGACAGCCGCGTCGGCTGAGCCGCTGAACCGCGAATACCAGTATCTGAGCTTCGATGACACGAGCATCCGCGCAGCGGCGGATGCGGATCCGATGGGCTTTGTCGCGAATCTGCCCGAACGCGTCATCCTTGACGAAGTGCAGCACGTTCCGGAGCTGTTCAGCGCCTTGAAGCTCGAGGTGGACCGCCGGCGAGTGCCCGGCCGTTTTCTGCTCGCCGGTTCCACCAACGTCCTGCTGCTTCCTCGTCTCGCCGACTCGTTGGCCGGCCGCATGCAGATCGTGCGATTGCACCCCCTGTCACAGAGCGAACTCGAAGTCGGGAGCGGTGATGACTCCGTTGCCAGGCATGACTTTCTCGATGCGCTGTTCGGCGGGGAATTCGGGATGCAGCGAAGCGATCGCCTCGGCGCGGGACTCGCGGAGCGCATCGTCGCCGGCGGCTATCCGGCGGCACTGTCGCGTCCCACGGCGCGGCGCCGGGCGAACTGGTATCGCGACTACATCGATGCCCTGGTACAGCGGGACGTCCGGAGCCTGGCGCGCATCGGCTCCCTGGAAGCGTTGCCGCGGCTGCTCGCACTGGCGGCGAGCCAGTCGGCGCGGCTGTTGAACGTGTCGAATCTCGCATCGCCCTTCCAGGTGAGCAGGCCGACGATCCACGACTACCTCGCGCTGCTCGAGCGCATATTCCTGCTCGAGCGGTTGGCCCCCTGGCACAGCAACCGGGGGAGTCGCCTGATCAAGACGCCGAAGCTGCACATGGGTGATACCGGCGTCGCTTGCGCGTTGCTCGGCATCGACGCGGCGGGATTGAGGAGGGATGGGTCGATGCTAGGCCCACTGCTGGAGACTTTCGTGTTCCAGGAAATCCGCCGGCAGGCAAGTTGGCTCGACGAACGTGTCGCCCTTTACCACTACCGCGACAAGGACAAGGTGGAAGTGGACATCGTGCTCGAGCGCGGCAACGCCGTGGCAGGCGTGGAGGTGAAGGCAGCCGCCACCGTGAAAGGGATCGACTTCAAGGGCTTGCGCAAGCTCGCGACAACGGTCGGCGCCCGCTTTGCCGGCGGGGTGGTGCTCTACGACGGGGAGCTTTCGTTGAGCTTTGGGGACGGGCTCCATGCCGTACCCATCCGGAGGCTCTGGGAGCAAGCAGGCGGCCGAACCAGACCCGAAAGCGACTGAAGACCGCGACCGCTCTCGGCGCGTTTCACGGGAGCTTCGCGTGGGAACGCGCGAACTGGGCGTGGATGCACGCATCGTAGATGCCCATCATGCGCTCGAGGCCATCCTGGCTGATCAACAGGGGACTCTTGCCGTCCACGCGCCCCCTGGCGTGCTGCTCGAAGTTCCCGACAAACCAGGCGTGCGTGCTGATCAGACCCTCCACGCCCCGCTCCTTGCCGAGGCTCCAGAACTTGTGCAAGGAGTTGTGCATCTGGTTGAGCGTCGCGAGGTCTTCATGCAAGGCCTGGCCTCCCCACATGGCGACGGTGCGGGTCTCCCCCCGGTCCTGCACCTCGATGATCGGTGACAGCGTGCCGGGCGTGTGTCCGGGCGTCAGGACGAACGTGACGCTCGCGTTGCCCAGCCTCAGGACATCGCCGTCTTTCACTTCGACGTCGCGCTCCGGCTGCACTACCGGCGGGTATCCCGTCTGGACGAACCAGGGATAGGAAATGTCGTCGGAAAGGGCATCCCAGTCCGCCACGGACATCGTGATCGGCACGCCGTACTCCTCCTTGAGGTACTGCGCGCCGCCGTAATGGTCGACGTGGGCGTGGGTGACGACTAGGTGCTTCATGTCGTTGGGGTCGAGGCCCACCTCGGCCATCCCGGGGAGGAGGATCTCGTTCACCTGCCGCTCGTTCGTCAGGGCATCGAACAGGATCAGCCC
>JAPPHP010000482.1 GCA_028821035.1 Gammaproteobacteria bacterium
CCTGAACGTCAACAATGTGCTGCGAAGCAGTAAATCGGTGACGGATCCGGGCTAGTGGTTCGGGAGACCGCGCCCGTGGACAGGCCGTGGAAATCGCTCCGTGCCCGTCTCGCGGCTTGCATCTCCCCAACTGAACATCGCCCATTTCAACCACGGCCCCGGCGTGGGCTACGAAAACGGTGCCCCGGCGATCCTTGAAAAGGGCCATGTTCCGGTGGTTGACGATGGTCCCGAGGAAGCCGGGCCTGTCGAATTGATTGGGGCGATGTTCTGTTGCGGAGTGGCTTCTCCACTTCGCCCCGCCCGCGGACTACGCCGCCAGCCGCTCCCGCTGCAGCATCAGGTAGACCGCGGCGCCGAGCCCGCCCGCGCCGAACACCATGCACATCACCACGATCTGGTAACGCGTTGCGACGAGCGGGTCGACCCCCGCCAGGATCTGGCCCGTCATCATGCCGGGCAGGGCGACGAGGCCTACCGCGAGCAGGCTGTTGACCTGCGGGATGAGCCCGGCGTCGAACGCCGTGCGCCGGGCCGCGGTCCGCTCGACGCCGTGGCCGAGTTCGGCCTCGTACCGTTCGGCGGTCAGGCTGACGGTGTTCATCGTGTTGGCGAAGATCATGCCGGCGATGGGCACCACCAGGCTCGGCTCGAACCAGCGCTCGACCTCCAGCACGAGCTGCGTGACCAGCCAGAAGACCGCGACCCCCGTCGATCCGAGGGCCGCCAGGAACACCAGGTAGAGCCGCACGCTCGATGCCCGCAGGGGCCGCATCGCGATCCAGGCGGAGGCGAGGGTCATGACCGCCAGCACCGCCACGATCACCCACGGGTTGTCCGCCTCGAACACGTAGGTCAGCACGTAGCCGATCACGACGAGTTGCACCAGCATCCGCGCGTTCGCGTAGAGGCCCTTGCCGGCGCCGACGCCCCAGCGGTACATGATCGCGACGACCGCCAGGCCCGGCAGGAAGGCGAGGGCGAGGTTGGCTATGGGGATGAGGTCGAGTCCCATGCGTGGCATACCGATCGAGCGTGCCCGGCGATGGTAGCGTGTCGGGTTTCCGGTACCGCGTGACACTCGAGCCGGGTGGGCCGTCGGCTATAATCCCGCGCCCCCAAGGACGCCCGGATGCCGGTCAACCTCCCCAACATCCTGACGGTATCGCGGATCGCGCTGATTCCTGCGTTCGCGCTGATCTACGGCCTGACGGACAGCCTCTATTGGCTGGCGGCGCTGCTGTTCGCGCTGGCGGCCACGACCGACTGGCTCGACGGCTATCTCGCGCGCCGCCTCGGGCAGACGACGCCGTTCGGGACGTTCCTCGACCCGGTGGCGGACAAGCTCATCGTGGTCACCGCCCTGGTAGTCCTCATCGGCAGCCACGCGAGCCTCTGGCTGACCATCCCCGGCGCGGTCATCGTGGGCCGCGAGATCGTCGTGTCGGCGCTCCGGGAGTGGATGGCGGAGATGAACCGCCGCGGCCTGGTCGCCGTGACGTGGACCGGCAAGGTCAAGACCCTGCTACAGATGATCGCCATCGCCGTGCTCCTCGCGAACCCCCCGCAGCTCGACCGGCCGTGGGTAATCGTCGGGCTCGTCCTCTGCTATGCGGCCGCGTTCATGACGCTCTGGTCGATGGCCGTCTACCTGCGCGTCGCGTGGCCGATCCTGAGCGACGCTTTTGCCCGCAGGTCGGAGACCTAAGGGCGCGCTCGCGTGCGAGCCCGAAGGTTCGCCCCGGCAGGCCACGCAGGTGGTAGGATGCGCGGCCCGCCGCCACCGGGGCTGGATGGCAGAGTGGTCATGCAGCGGACTGCAAATCCGTGTACGCCGGTTCGATTCCGGCTCCAGCCTCCAACGCTTGCCTTTGCTCTCTCGACCTTGCCCGGAGCGCGGTGCGATGGGTCGAGGGCGCTCATCGGAGGGTGGGGTTGACGCGGACGCAACGCGATTGCGAAAAACGAGCGTGGTGAAACGCGTTTTTCGAGAGTGACGGGAAGGCAACGGGTATGAAAGGACGACGTGCGAACGTCTTCGTTTCCTACGCGAAGGGAGCGGGGTCCGTTCTCGACATTGCGTCGACGAGCGCGTGCAGGCGGCTCGTGCCAAGAGAGTCCTTTAGCGAGCGGCTCGAGGCGGACTTCCGGCGCGTTGGCGACTCCCTGCGGCACGGCCTGGACTCCGTGTCCAACGAAGGACGGAGGTCCGACGCCGCCTGACAACCCTCAAGGTGACGGCGAGGTCACGGCGGTCGAGACAAAGATCGCGACCTACTCCGGCCCGTTGCCTCCGGCGGTCGAACTCGAAGCATACGGACGGATTGACGGGACATTCCCGGAGCGGATCGTCTCCATGGCGGAGAGTTACGCGGCCCACCAGCAGGACCTTGAGCGACAGGCGATGAGTCAGGAACGCTCAGATCGGAAGTGGGGCAGGGGCGTTGCCGCCGCTGTCGTGCTCGGGGTGCTTGCTGCATGCCTGTACGCCCTTCACCTAGGCTATGAGACGTGGCGCTCGCAGTAGTGTTCGCGTTGGGCAAGGTTCCCGATTGGCTTGGGAAGGGCGACGGGTAGGTGGCCGTCTCGTCCGCGTCCGGGCTCGAGCCGGGTATGGATCGCCCTACAGCACCCCCGGAATCAAGGCAGCCCTCCCCCTCGGATAGCCGTCGAAGCGCTCGCGATACCACTCCCGCCGCCACAGCGCCCGGGGCACCAGGTTGGCGATCGTCCAGAGCGCGAAGGCGAGGCCCGGTAGCGACCACGTCAGCACCGCGAAGCCGATCCACTCGATGATCTCGCCCGTGAGGTTCGGACAGCAGACGAGCCGGAAGGGTCCACCGGAAGGCATCACCCGGCCGTCCCCGGCCTTCCTGCGCAGATACCGCAGCCGGTAGTCGCCCCAGACGTTCAACGCCGCGCCGCCGACGAACAGGCCGATGCCGATGAGGAACCTCGGATCGGCCAGCCACTGTTCCGGGTAGTCCGCGGCGTAGCCCATGAACCAGCCGAGCAGGACGCCGTTGACCGCGTTGAAGCCGAACGAAGCGGCGCACATCGTCCACGGCACGGTGGCGTCGCGTTTCGGCACCAGCCAGCACCACACCAGGCCGCGGTGGCCGTAATGGGCCAGCCAGAGGCCGAGGGCGACGTTGCCGACCCAATGCAGGTTGTCGCTCGCGAGGTAGATCGCGGGGAAGGTCACCAGTGCCGGCAGCTCGAACAGGAACCACGCCCACGGCGCACGCAAGCCCCCGCCGCGTCCGCTCGGCGCCAGCCGCCCCACGGGGTCCCACCCCGCCAGTCCCGCGGCCAGAGTCGGCAGGGCCCCGAGGGCCCAGATGCCGACGATGACGCGGTCCGGGTCCGACGAATCACCCAATTCGCCCAAGCCTCGCTACCCCCACCCTAACCCTGGGTCGCCCCCGCGGCGCCCC
>JAPPHP010000121.1 GCA_028821035.1 Gammaproteobacteria bacterium
TCGGCGCCGTGCTGCAGGGTCGAATAAGTCAGGGACTCCGCGAAGAGCCGGTCGGCAACGTCCGTGCGGACGTTGTGCCGCAGCAGGCGCACCAGCGTCATCGCCGCGATGGGGTTGCGTTCGATGGCGTCGACCACGGGCTCGGCGTCTGCGAACGAGTCGACCTGCACATCCACGACGTCCGCATCGGACGGTCCAACGGCGATGACGGGGCAACTCGGGGCGCAGCGTGGCGGGTCGGACGATGCCTCCCCGCCTTCGACGAGTACGTAAGGCGTTCCGGCGAGGGGGGACAGCGCTTCCGCGTTCGCCGGCGAACTCAGGCAGGCGTAGAGCGCGTCCATGGCAAGGGGCTCGTTCACGCTTTCTTGGGTCCCCGGTGCGGATGTGACGCCGGCGATTATGCACGGCGCGCCTGGACGACGGGTCAACCCTCGATGCGGTGGGGGAGAACGTCTCGCCGGGGCCACGCGCCGAGACCCGGCAACTTGATGGCGAACGGCGCCGGCCGCAGTCCGACCGTCAGGCCGAACAGTTGCACTTCGAGGCCCTCGCGCAATGCCGCGGTGACGCCCGCGATCCCGAACAGGGAGAACTGGTAGCCGGTGCCGCTCGGCGCATGGTCCGTGACGGCGCCGCCCGCCAGGTAGTCCTTTCCGATGGCCGTCGTCGGAAGCTCGAGGTCGAGTTCCGGTACCCGCCGACCGACGAAAGCGGTGAACGTGTTGCTGTTCGGTCCGGGCCACGTCACGTACTCCCGGGCGTACGGGTACTCCGCGACGGCCGCCTCGACCCGGTCGATCACCCCGTCCACGCCGTCGCCGCGCAGGTCGGCCAGGAGTTCCGGCGGGTTGGAGAACCACATCGCGTCGGGCTCTCCACGCGCACTCACCAGCGCCGAGCCGCCTCTGCGGAGGCGCCAGCCGATCACCTCGTGGCGCGTGTACGCATCGGCATCCGACCGCTTGACCGCGATCCAGGTGTGCACCGCCACGGCGCCGCGCAGTCCCCAGGTGCGCGCGGCGTAGACCTGCACGACCGCTTCGCGCACCTGCTCCGGCGACGGCGCCTGGCCGGAGGAAGCGTGGCTCGCGTCGCTCCAGTGCGGCTGGTCGAAGAAGAGCCGCAAGGCGATCGAGGCCACCGCTGGCATCAGGAAGAGCAGGAAGACCAGCCAGAGCGTCATGCGCCATCGCCGCCGGGCGGTGCTGGTGCCGGGCAATGCATGTCTCCGAAGTCTCCGAGAAAGCGCGCAGTCTACGCGGTCGCTAGAATCAATGGACTCCTGGCCGGGAGGCGCTCTCGGTAACCATGCTCCTGATCCGCAACGCCGAAGTGGAGGGCGTGTCGGGCGTCGATGTCCGCTGCAGGGACGGCAGGATCGTCGAGACCGGCCGCATCGTCGCCGCCGCAGGCGAACGTCTTCTGGAGGCGGACGGCGGTGCCCTGCTCCCGGGTCTGCACGATCATCACCTGCACTTCTTCGCCCTCGCCGCCGCCCTGCGTTCCGTACGTTGCGGCCCGCCGGAGGTAGGGGACGCCGCGGCGTTGTCGACGGCTTTACGGCATGCGCCCGGGGACGGCTGGATCCGCGGTGTGGGCTATCACGAGTCCGTCGCCGGTCGCCTGGACCGGGAACGACTCGACGGGCTGGTCGCCGACCGGCCTGTGCGCATTCAGCATCGGTCCGGGAAGATGTGGTTCGTGAACACGGCAGCGGCGCGCGCGCTCGGGCTCGCCCCGGACTCCAACGGCCGGCTGTTCCGGCGCGACCGGTGGCTCGGTACACGGGTGGACGGCGACGTCGACGTAGCCGCTACGACACGCCTCCTCGCCTCCCGGGGGGTGACCGGTTTCACCGACGCGACCCCGCACAACGATCCCGCCGCCGTGCGCGACCTCCTCGCGGCGGCGCCGCTTCAGCACGTGGTCGCCATGGGCGACGAGTCCCTGTCCGAGGGCGGGCTCAAGATCATGCTCGACGACTTCGACCTGCCCGGCATCGACGCGCTGCGGACCAGGATGGCGGGTGCGCACGACGCGGGGCGGCCGGTCGCGGTGCATTGCGTCACGCGAACGGAGCTGGTGTTCGCGCTCTCGACCCTGCTGGAGGCGGGAACCCTCACGGGCGACCGCATCGAACACGCTTCCGTCGCCGACGCGGCGAGCATGGAGCTATTGGCACAGGCCGGCGTCACCGTGGTAACGCAACCCAACTTCATCGTCGAGCGCGGCGACCGCTACCTGGCGGAGGTGCCCGCGAGCGACCACGCGCATCTGTACCGTGGCCAGGGCTTCCTGGACGCCGGCATTCCGCTGGGCGGCGGTACGGACGCGCCGTTCGGAGAAGCCGATCCGTGGCTCGCGATGCGGGCCGCCGTCACGCGCGAGACCCACACCGGAGGCGTGCTCGGCGCAAGCGAGGCCCTGACCCCGGAGCGGGCGCTCGCCCTCTTCACGACGCAGCCCGACGATCCGGGCGGTGCGACGCGACGCGTGCGTGTCGGGGAAGCGGCAGATCTCTGCCTGCTCGACCGCTCCTGGTCCGATGCGCGGGTTGCGCTCTCGAGGGACTTCGTAGCTGCGACCGTACTGGCGGGGAAGGTGACCTTTGCCAGTGAAGGCTTACGTGACACGGCGGCGGCATCGGACATCGACGATGGGTGATCTCCACTTCGACGGCCAGAGACGGCAGGGCACGATGGGCTTCGCAACGTCGCTCACGCCCCATGTCGCACGTGTTACCTTCCCGCCAGCCGCGTCCGCGAACGCGGCGACTCTCCGGAGGCCCTTCTCATGACAGAAGCCGTCCCCCGCGGGCCGATCGTCTATCCCGAGACGGATGGACTGCCCATGCCTGACGGGGAGTATCAGAGCATCACGTGGCGCTATCTCCTGGACGCCCTGAAGGCCCACTACCGCGGACGCGGCGTGTACGCCGCCGGCGACCTGTTCGTTTACCTGGAGGAGGGCAAACCCAAGAACTGCATCGCACCGGACCTCTTCGTCGTGCTCGGGGCGAGCGACCACAAGCGCGACACGTACAAGGTCTGGGAGGAGCCCGGCGGGATGCCGGATTTCGTGCTCGAGATCGTCTCCCCGAGTACCTGGCGGAGGGACTTGGGGGCGAAACGCGCCCGTTACGCTGCGCTCGGTGTCAGCGAGTATTGGCTACACGACCCCCACGGCCGCTACCTGCAACCCGCGCTCGCCGGATACCGGCTGGTCGACGGGTCCTACGTCCAGCTTCCGTCACAAGACAGGGCGCGCGGGCTGTCGATCAGGAGCGACGTGCTGGCACTGGACGTGCTTCTCGAAGGCGAGCGGCTGCGGTTCTTCGACCCGGTCGGCAAGCGGTTCCTTCCCACCTACGACGAAGCCGAGGCGCGCATCGCGGAACTCGAACGCAGGCTTCAGGAACTGTCCG
>JAPPHP010000328.1 GCA_028821035.1 Gammaproteobacteria bacterium
CCCGCCCCCCCGCCCCGGGCGGCGGCTAACCGTAACCCGCCGCCCGCGGGCGCCTCTAACACCCCCCCCCCGCCCTACCGCCCCACGACGTCGACGCGGACGCCCGCATCGGTCGTCGCGAAGCGGTTGGAGCCGGAAACCGAACCGTAAGCGGCATCCAGCGGCGCCGCACCCGAGACGCCGTCGTTCGGCGGGGCCATGCCCCAGGCCAGAGTGGCCGACGCCTCCCGCACGTCGTACGCCTCGTGTCCCGCCGTCGGAAATCCGACGGACACGTGCACTGTTTCGCCCGCGAGCAGGCTCACCGCGAACTCCTGCGGCTCCTCCGGTCCGGCCCGACCGAGCAGCTCGAGTTCGTCCAGCGATCCGCCCGCGAACGCCCGGACCTGCAACCTCGGCAAGCCATCGAACCAGTACCACGGCGGGTACTCTTCGCGGTCTTCGATGCGCCAAGTGTAGCGGCCGTCCTCGGGGGCTTCCCACTTCCACCACCGCGTCCGGACGCCGGTTTCGACCGGCTCGCCGGGCTCCACCGACGACAAATGATCGACGCCAATCCATACCGAAGACGAGGCCGCGCTCTCGGCGTCTTCCGCGAAGGCGAACGAGTCGTTGTCGTCGG
Source organism: Gammaproteobacteria bacterium (assembly GCA_028821035.1). Taxonomy (GTDB): domain Bacteria; phylum Pseudomonadota; class Gammaproteobacteria; order Pseudomonadales; family Azotimanducaceae; genus VXNE01. Next base: position 623 of record JAPPHP010000328.1, read on the forward strand.
GCTTGTCGCCAGCCTTTTCCCATTTCAGCTCGTAGCTACCCGTGTCCTCGGAGGAAGCCACCGCTATCCGGTACTCCTGGCCACGGCGCACGCTGGTGCCGTAGTCGCCCCGCCTTGCGGACACCAGCCGGAGCGATTTGATCGCCTCCCCTTCGAACACCAATACTCGGCCCACTCCGGCCGCCGAAACCAGGCCCGGCTTGCCAGAGGAAAAACGCCAGTCGTCGTCCTCCGGCGCGGTCCAGCGGTACCAGGTGGTGCCCTGGAGCTCGCCCCAAGACTCGCCGGGCTCCAGCGTGGCCCCGGCGTTTGTGGCTTCCATACTCCCGGACTCGCCGCCGAGCTCCACCGCATCGACGAAGTCGTCGTTCGCCGGCCGGCCCGAGAACCAGCGCAGCGAAACCGCGTCGGCGCGCTCGAAGCCCGCCACCCGGATCCGGTAGGACCGGCCTCGTTCGGCCGCGAACGAGATGGTATCCGGACTGTCGTCGGCGACGGCCGTGAGGGACACGGCCTCGTCGCCTGCAAAGGCTCCCACGCGAACGTGCTCGCCCCCCGAGCCCCTGACGGCGAAGTGCACGGTTTCGTCCTCGGGCGCGGTCCACGAGTACCACGCCGACGCCGCGGGGCGCCGCAGGAACAGCCTAATCGCCAGTTCCGGTTCGCCCGGCTCCGGCGTTGCCGCGAACAGGTCGAGGTCAACGGATCCCTCGGTCCCCGCGATCTCCACCGCGTCGGCGAAATCGTCGTTCGGCGGCTCCGCCGGAGCGGAGACGCCACCGGCGATGTCCACGGTCGCCACCGCCGCGCGCGCATTCCAGGCGTCCGCCGCGATGCGCAGCAGTGCGGGATCGGTGCCCGTACGGACTCGAAGCCGCACCGCCCGGGACCCCCCGGCCGCGACTTCGCCGAGCGAGAACCAATGGCCGAAAGAGACCGCGTTGCCGGAATCGGGAATCTCCAGGTCGCTCCGCGACCCGTCCTCGCGCAGTTCGGCCACGGAGTCGACGGCGACGCCGTCGCACGCGCCGGAACCATCGGGACCGCGGCAGTCGATCCGCAACTGGGTGCCGGCCGCGACGTAGCCGTCGACCGAAACCTCGAGGCGCACGTCCCGGACGGACTCCGCGCCGAGCGTCGACGGAGTGGCCTCGATCCGCAGTTGCGGCGTCGAGGGTCCGCGGATCACGGTCCACGCGAGCGCCGCACGGGGCGGTGCCGTGTAGACCGCCCTGGCCGCCACCTTGGCCCGGTAGGTCCCGGGTTCAGGGTCGCGGACGACGATCCACTCCACGTTGTCGATGCGCGACGTCGACGCGTACTCGCCGCATTCTGCGCCGCCGCAGTCCCCGCCGCGGTCCAGCCACAGGTCGAGGTCGTTCAGGACGGAGTCTGCGATCGCCTCGGCAGGCGGCTCGTCCCACGTCATGACGAGGTCGAGCCGGCTCGCGCCCTGGGGAACGTCGATGTCCACGTAGGCGTATTCGCCGTCCTTGGGCTCGACCGTCGCGCTACCGCTCCGCCAGCCGTCCGCCCGGTCGCGCTCCAGGGTCGCGGTCCGGGCCGACACCTTGCCCATCCCGTACACGTTCTGGAACGTCCCCGGTCCACCGGTGTTGTCCGCCGGGAAACCCTCCGGATCGTCGAGCCACGCGTCGGGGCGGATCGCGCTCGCCATCAGCCGGGCGCGCGCCAGGGCCGGCCGACCTTGGTGCTCCGGCGCCGCGTCCATCAGCAGGGCCGCCACGCCCGCCACGGCGGGCGCGGCCATGGACGTGCCGTTGAAGCGGTCGTAACCGCCCGGACTGCCGCCGCCGCGCGCCGAGTGCACGTGCACCCCGGTGCCCGACACCTGCGGCGCCAGACGTCCGTCCGCGGTCGGTCCCACGCTGGTGAAGGTCGCGTGGCCCCCGGTGTCGTGCGCCGCCGCCACCGACAGCGAGTTCTTCGCCGCCCCGTAGTCCGAAAACCCGGACTCCGCCGCGTTGCCCTGCGCGACGACGTAGAGCTGGCCGTGGCCCCACACCGTGGCGTCGAGCTTCCTCTCCCCCGCGGTCCGGGCGGCGAACGACCTCCTAGAGGCGCCGAGGCTCATGTTGACGAGGAGCGGCTTCGCGGCGGCGCCCCCGCAGTCCGACGCCCGCGCGAGGTAGTCCATCCCGCGACGAATCGTGTCGTCCGTCCCGCCGCCGTGGCGGTTCAGGACCTTGGCAAACCGGATGTGCCTCGCCGCCGGCGCCATGCCCGCAAACCTCGGATCGTCCGCGCCGTTCCCGGCGAGGGTGCCCGTCACGTGCGTGCCGTGACCGTCCCGGTCGATCCAGAGGTCCTCCCGCTCGGCCAGTTCCTCCTCCCGGCCGGGATCCTCGACCAGCCAGGGAAAGACCGCTCCGCAGACGCTGTCGCGCCCGGTGCGGATGTCCGGATGGTTGAGGTTGAGCCCCGTGTCCATGACGCCGACCGGCACGGACGCGCCGCCGCTACCGGAGAACATCCCGGGAGTCCCTTCCCATGCCCGCACCGCGTCGGCGCCCATCGCCGGCACCGCCGTGTCGTTCAGCGCGGCCACCTCGCGTACCGGCTCGACCGCCGCGACGAAATCCGATTCCGCGAGAAGCCGGGCCGTTTCGCGGGTGGCGGTTGCTGTGTAAGCCCGGGTGTCGGCGTCGTAGGCGCCGACGGTCGCTCCGAGCGCCTCCATTCGCCGTCGCCACCCCGCGTTGTCGTCTCCCTCCATCAGGGTGACGAACACGGGCAGGGGCCCGCCATCCGCCTCCGCGCCGCC
>JAPPHP010000009.1 GCA_028821035.1 Gammaproteobacteria bacterium
GCGGCAGGAGGACCTCCCCGGCGGCGTTCATCCGCTCCGGCACGGTCAGGCGCAGCCGGCGCGGCACCAGCGGCCGCGGTCGGTCGATGTTGATGTCGTACTGCTCGAAGCGGTTCTCCCGGGCCATCTCCAGCGCGTCGCGGTGGCCCTGTGTCGTGATGAGCGCCGTCACGGCGCCGCTGCGTTCGATGAGGGCGTTGGTGGCGAGGGTGGTGCCGTGCAGGATGAGGGAGACGTCGCCGGGTTCGCGGCGGCCAATGCGCATGACGCGCGCGAGGCCGTCCAGCACGGCTTCGGCAGGGTCCGCGTGGGTGGTGGGCACCTTGGTCGCGAAGCGTTCGTCACCCGTGTCGAGGACCACGTCGGTGAAGGTGCCGCCGATGTCCACGGCGACGCGGGCGGGGGTGCTCTCCATCAACCCGTTGTCCGGATTTCTTGCGAGACGTGCATCGAACGAGTGTAACGCTTGCGTGTCGGATCCCACGTGCACGCGGGACATCTCGCGCAGGTGAGGCACGCCGCCTGCCGCTCAGGTATGATTTTCCACATCAGAAATTCATACTAAACAGAGCATGCGCATCTCCGAACGTGGCCAGATCACCATTCCCAAGGCGCTCAGGGACCGGGTCGGCATGAACCACAACGTGGAGGTCGAGATTACCGCCGTCCCCGAGGGTCTCCTGATCCGCAAGCGGACGGTGGGCCAGCACCCGGTCGATGCGGTCTTCGGCGTGTTGGGCCAGGGAGGGAGCACCGACGACTACCTGGAGGATATCCGGGGCCGGTGATCACGGCCGTCGACACGAGTGTTCTGCTGGACGTCTTCCTCCCCGACGACCGCCATGGCGAAGAGTCCAGGCAGCGGCTAAGGCTCGCTTACGACGCCGGCGCGATCGTCATCTGCGACATCGTCTACGCCGAACTCGCCCCGGCGTTCCGCGACCGGGACGCCCTGGACCAGGCCCTGAGCACGGTCAACGTGGCGTGCTCGCCAGTCAACAGCAGCATCGCCTACGAGGCGGGCCTCCGATGGCAACGCTACCGCGCCGCGGGAGGGTCCCGGACGCGCATCCTTCCCGACTTCCTGATCGGAGCCCATGCCCTGGCCGCCGCCGAGACGTTTCTGACGCGTGACAGGGGTTTCTATCGGACGTACTTCCCCGAGCTGTCGGCGTAGCGCGCACGACACGGCATCTCGGAAGGCCGGATCGGCGCGGCCGCAGTAAGATGCTGCCCCGCCACACAAGGGAGACCACGCATGAAGATCGGCATCTACGGAGGCAACGTCCGCCGCGGCGCCCCGCTCACGAGCCTCGTCGACGAGATTGTCCGCTTCGAGGAGGCCGGGTTCGCGAGCTACTGGACGCCCCAGGTGCCGACCTTCGACGCACTGACGGTCCTCGCGCTCGCGGGACAGCAGACGAGCCGGATCGAACTCGGCACCGCCGTCGTGCCGACCTACCCGCGCCATCCCAGCGCGCTCGCGCAGCAGGCGGCGACGGCGAACGCCCTGGCCGGCGGGCGCCTGGTGCTCGGTGTCGGGCCGTCGCACGCGCCGGGGATCGAGGCGCTCGGCCTCGCTTACGACCGCCCTGCCCTGCACATGCGGGAGTACGTCACGATCCTGCGCGCGCTGGCGAGCGAAGGCCGGGTGGACTTCGAGGGCGAGATGTACCGCATGAAGACGGGTTTCGCCTGCCCCGACGCGTCGCCGTTCCCGATCGTCATCTCCGCGCTCGCGCCGCTGATGCTGAAGGCCGCCGGCGAAGTGGCGGACGGCACGGTGACCTGGATGGTCGGACGCGAGACGATCGCGGGCTCCACGGCGCCCCGCATCCGCGCCGCCGCCGCGGCCGCGGGACGACCCGACCCGCGCGTCGTGGTCGGCCTGCCGGTGTGCGTCCACGACGACCGCGCGCAAGCGATCGCCCGCGCGGTCGGCATCTTCAAGGGCTACGGGATGCTGCCGAACTACCGCCGGCAGCTTGACGCGGAAGGCCTCGGCGAAGCCGGGGAGATCGCCGTGGTCGGCAGCGAGCAGGAGGTTACGGACCAGCTCCAGGCCTTCTTCGACGCCGGGGCGACCGAGGTGATCGCGAGCGTCTACCCGGCCGGCGACGACAGTCGCGGTTCCTTCGCGCGGACGCACGCGCTGCTCGAGAGTCTCCTGGGCTGACGGACACACGCGACTTCTGGGTCGTCGGGCACGTCACCCGGGACCGCATCCGGATCGGGGACGAGGTCCGGCAGCAACCGGGCGGCGCCGCTTGGTACGCGGCGCACGCGTTGCGCAGCCTCGGCGAAACCCCGGCCGTCGTGACGAAGACCGCGCGGACCGACCGGCAGGAGTTGCTGGACGGGTTCGGGCAGGTAGGCATCGAAGTGACCTGGCGGCCGAGCGCCGCGACCACGACGTTCGAGAACGCCTACCTTGATGCGCGCTTGGAGCGGCGTCGTCAGACGGTGGACGCGGTGGCGGACCCGTTCGGCGTCGAAGACTTGGCGGACGTGCGGGGGCGGCTGCTGCTGCTCGGACCGTTGATCGCCGCCGACATGCCCATCCCGTTCCTGCGCGCCGCGGCCACGCGCGGGGCCGTGGGCCTCGACGCGCAGGGGATGGTGCGGCACCTCGCCGACAGGCGCATCGCGCACGGCCCGTGGCAGGACCGGGACGCGGGCCTTGCCGCGGTGGCGTTCCTCAAGGTGGACGACGAGGAAGCGGCCGTGCTGACCGGCGAACGGGACCCGGAGCGCGCCGCGGTCCTGCTGGCGGAACGGCTCGGGCATCCGCCGCGCGAGGCGGTCGTCTCGCGCGGCGGGCGCGGCGCCCTCATTTGCGCTGACGGACGCTTGCACCGGATCGCGGCGTTCCAGGTCGCGGAGCCGGTCGACGCCACCGGGCTCGGCGACACGTTCTTCGCGGCCTACCTGCATCGGCGGCTCGCGGGGGACGACGCGGTCGAGGCCGGGCGCTTCGCGGCGGCGACGGCGGCGCTGGCGTTGGGTCGGTTCGGTCCGTTCGCCGGCAGCGCGCGGGACGTGCGCGGGGTGCTTGCGGAATCGGGCGCTTAACGAGCCCGGGGTCCGCGTTTCCCACCGCCCGCCCACCGGCGCTCTACTGTGTGCGGGGACCGCGCCCGTGGACGGCCCGTGGAAAACGCTCCTCGCTCGGTCAATGGCGGTCGCCACCAGCGCAACGGAACATCGCCCTATTAATTCCGGAAGCCAGACCCGGGTCTTGGCGACACCGGATCGCCCAGCGCTGGCATGGCATTTGAATTGGGCGATGTTGCGTAGCGGGGGGCCGGCACTCCGCGAGGCGCCCATGTCAAACTCGCGGCGGGGGCGGGGTGCACGTCAAAATTGTGGCGATCTTGGTCTTGGCTGCGGTGCGTTTGCGT
>JAPPHP010000070.1 GCA_028821035.1 Gammaproteobacteria bacterium
ACCTTCGCGCCCGCCAGCGGCAGCTTGGCGATCGTCACCAATCCGCGGGGCGCCGACGTGTCGGTCAACGGGGAACCCCTGGCGGACGTCACCCCTGTGCGTATCGACCGGATCGCCACCGGATCGTACGAGGTCGCGGTCTCCCTCCATGGGCGGCAGGCGAAGTCCGCGACCGTCGAGGTGTTCCCGGACACGGAGACGGAACGGTCCTTCGAGCTCGAGCGCGTCGCGATGGGCACGCTCTCCGTGCAGACCGTCCCAGGGAACGCCACGGTCACCCTGGACGCAGTGGCCGACTATCGTCCGGGCGTGGAACTGCCGGTGGGCGACTACCGCATTCGTGTCGCGGCGCCAGGCTACGGAACGGCGGAGAGAACGGTCGGCGTGCGCCAGGGGCGGAACGTGGTCGACATCACGCTGGCGCGCGTGTTCGGCGCACTCCGTATCTCGATCCGCCCGGCGAACGCACGCGTCCGCGTGACGTATCCGGATGTGGACGGGTCTCGCGACGTCGCTTTCCAAGACGGCATGGAACTCCCCGCGGGACCGTTCGCGGTGCGGGCGACGGCGATGGGCTACCGCAACCTCGTGCGCAACCTGGCCATGGACGGGGACGGCGTCACGTTGAGGCTCGCGATGCAGCGATTCGAGGTGACCCCGGGGCAGCGCTTCCGGGACCGGCTCCAGTCCGGCGGGGAGGGCCCGCAACTGGTGGTGGTCGCGGCGGGCGCGTTCCGCATGGGCAGAGCGGACGGTGCGCTCAACGAGCGGCCCACGCGGGAGGTACGCGTGACGCAGCCGTTCGCGATCGGCGTGTACGAGACGACCGTAGCCGACTTCGAGCACCACGACCCGTGGCCCGGCGAGCCGGGGATGCCGGTCCGTAACATCACCCTGCGGGACGTGGGGGCGTACCTGGCGTTCCTGTCCCGGGAGACCGGCTACCGCTACCGCCTGCCGACGGAGGCGGAGTGGGAGTACGCCGCGCGGGCCGGTGGGACGGGGGATTTCTATTTCGGCAACGACCTTGCCGCGATCTGCGCGCACGGCAACGTCGGCGATCTGGCGATGCAGGAGCGCTTCCGGCAGTACGACGCCGTGGCCTGCAACGACGGCTTCGTCCGCGTCGCCCCGGTCGGCCGCTTCGCGCCGAACGCGTTCGGACTGCACGACGTCTTCGGCAACGTCGAAGAGTGGGTGGCCGACTGCTGGCACCCGTCCTACGAGGGTGCGCCGGGCGACGCCCGGCAGTGGACGGAAGGCTGTTACTCGTCGCGCGTGGTGCGCGGCGGCGCGTTCGACACGCCGCCGGGGGACCTGCGCGTGAGCGCGCGCAACATGGGCAGCTCGCCGACCGACTCGCGCGGCTTCCGGGTGGTGCGGGAACTGTAGCCTGCGGCGCGACCGCAACATCGTACCGCACAGCCCGTGACCGGGCGCCGAGTTTCCCACCGCCTGCCCAGCGGCGCGCTACTGTTTCGGGGGACCGAGCTCCCGCACACCCCGTGCAAATCGTTCCGTGCTCCCGTTCGGCTCGAATGCAACATCGCCCGTTTCAAACCGCGGCTTGGCGCCCGCCGGCTCTGGCTGCTGGCAAAGCGGCGGAGGCGCGGCGGCGAGAAGGACCTGGTGGCCGGCAGGATCAGAGCCGGGCGCCAACTTTGAAAAGGGCAATGTTCCGTGGGGCATGCCCGCCGCCGAAGCCGGCTTCCCGATTGAGAAACTGGCTCCCCGGTCAAAAGGGCGATGTTTGGTTGGGGGGCGTGTGAACTGAGTGAGATCGCCCGAATCGCGACCGGCCGACGACGCCCGGCGCCGTGTGAACGCCGCCCGGCGCACCCCGGCCAACGCCGAGCGGCGCCGCTTGCGGCCCGACCGCAACGCTGCCCTTCCCAGGCGTAGCCGTGGGCCCCACAACGAAACATCGCCCGAATCAATCGAGGCGGCGAAGAAGTGGAGTTGACGCGCTCTTGAGGACAGCCTGAGACTGTGGTCGGGAGGTCTGCAGGACGAAGAGGCGATACGCGCCGGAGTACCGGCGGCAGACGCCTGCGGCGGGAGAACCTGCAGTTGCGCGAGGAGCGCGAGATCCGAAGAGAGGCCGCGGCCTGGTTCGCGCGGGAGAAGATTCGGGCCGGCGGTGCCGACCCGGGTTCCCCAGCGCCGGTTGGTCTTCGACGCTGAACTGGGCCACGGAGCGATTTCCACGGGCTGTCCACGGGCGCGGTCCCCCGAAACAGTAGAGCGCCGGTGGGCAGGCGGTGGGAATCGCGGCGCCCGATCACGAGGCATCCACCACGAAACGCTCGCCGAAACGGATCGCGAACTCAACGCGCGCCTGCGGCCAGAGTATCGGCGCTGCGCGCCACCCCGTTGCACGCCGCGTAGCGCCAGGTACAGCAACTTGGTCGCCGCCCGGTCGCGCCGCACCGTGCTGTTCAGGCTCTCGATCGCGTTGGTCGTGTGGACCGCCCGGCGGATCGGCTGCGAGAACGCGAAGAACGGCACCACCTGCTCCCAGCGACCGAGACCGGCTTCACAATGGTGTGCGGCGTGTGCCCGATCCCGGCGTCGAGCGGCGAGACGCAGCGCCATCGACTCAACCGCGGTGGCAACGGTCAGGCGAACTCCGCCCTGCACATGATCGTCGTGTGCCGCATGCGCACCGACCCGCGTACCCGCGCGTACGTTGCCCGAGCCGAGGTTGGCGGACAGCGCGCCGCCCGCCCGCTGCAAAAGGGGGCGGCGCGCACGGGCGTCGTCGGCCCGTCCCGAGCCCGGCGCTCTGGCCCAATTCACGGGGCTCACGCCCCAAAAAGTCAACTGTCCACTAAAGCGGGGCAGGTCCAAGAGGGCGATTGCGGTACCCTCCCGGCCACCGGACCAAGGCCGGACAGGAGACGACATGACGGCAGCTACGGACGGCGTCGAGGGCATTGCCTGGGACCTCTCGGACGAGTATCCCGCGGCGGATGCGCCCGAGGTGGAACGGGACCTCGAGCGTCTGGACGCGCTGCAGGACGAACTGGAAGAGGCGAACGCGGTCCTGGTGCCGCTGCTCGACGCGGCGGAGACCCTGGGCCTTGCGGAAGCGGCGGACGGTATCGGCGCGGCGCGGCGGGCTTTTGCGCTGGTGGAGGAGGGTGGCCGGCTGTTGGGCGATCCCGGGGTGTACGCGAGTTGCTGCCTGAGCGTGGACAGCGGCGATGCGGCGGCGCTGGCCCTGGTCGGGCGGCTGCAGGCGCGACAGAAACGGTTCGCGGAGCTGGCGGAGCCGCTGTCGCAGTTCCTGGACCGGGTCCCGGACCGCGTGGTGGAGGCTTTCCTGGACGACGCGGCCACGGGACATGCCCGGTTCGCGGTCGAGCACTCCCGCAAGCGGCGCCACGAACTG
>JAPPHP010000059.1 GCA_028821035.1 Gammaproteobacteria bacterium
CGCGGGGTGGTGCCGACGCGCTTCCAGTCGGCCTGCAGCCGCTTCATGAGGTTGATCTGGTCGGGCAGGGGCGTGTCGCTCTCGACGGCATCGCGCGCCTCGGCGACGATCGCCTGCTTGGCGGCGACGTTGCGGTCCCATTCCACCTTCAGGTGGCCGTAGATCGCGTCCGTGACCGCCTTGAAGCGCGCATCGAGCTTCTTGCCGGGGGAGCGGTCGACCGGGTGGTAGTTGCGCCATTCCGTGCGCGCCTGGCGGAGTATCTGCTCCACGCCGCGGTAGTCGGTGTGCTCCCAGTCGTTGTCCTTAACGAAGGTCTCGAGTTCGCCGCAGATGACCTCGCGCTGTTCCAGGTTGAACCGGCGTTCCTCGGCGAGGGCGGCGAAGTGGCGGCGGCAGGGCTCGAACGCGCGGTCGGCCGCGGCGTTGAAGCGGTCCATCAGGGCCCGGTCGGTGGCGGAACGCAGGCGGCCCAGGGCCCGGACGCTGCCGCGGAGCTCCTTGATCCGGGCCATCTGCGCGTCGGGCGCCAGCGGGTGCTCGGCGATGGCTTCGATCTCCTCGCAGAGTACCTCCCGCTTGCCGCGCTCGGCGAACGACTGCCAGTCGGTGAGTTCGCGCAGGCGCGCGGAGCGGCTGGCGAGGCGCCCGGCGGGTCCGTCCTGGGAGGATCGGGGAAGCCGGTGGATCCATCGGTTCGCCGCCACCTGCATGCGCGAGGCCTCGTTCACCTCGCCGGCCTCGACCGCCTGCTCCATCGCCTCGATCGCGTTGGCGATCTCGGTCTGGACCGCGGAGAAGGTTTCGTGGCAGCGTTCGTCCAGCGCACGAAGCTGCGTCTCGCGCGCGGCGAGTTCGTCCATAAAGCTCGGCCGCCGGACCTCCTCGGGCCACTCGATGCCCGCCAGCAGTTCGGCGGCCCGCGCGGCGTTTCGGCGTGACTGCGACTGCACGCTCCAGGTCGCGGCGTAGTCCTCGTCCGTCTCCGGTGCCTTGAAGGCGGCGTCGGCGGCGAGCAGCGCCGCGGCGTCCGCGCGCGTCCGGTTTGCGCGATCGAGTGCCTCGATCAGTTCGTGGATGCGGTGATAGCGGTCCCGGAACACGCCGGCTTCGGCGTCGGCGGGCGGTTCGCGGTCGGCGTGTTCGCTCCAGCGCGCCTGCAGTTCCCGCAAGCGGGACGTGAGATCCTCGGTCTGCTCGAAGGCGCCGGGGTCGGCCGCGATGCGGTGTTCGAGCGAGGCCAGGTCCGACAGGAGGCTCTGGAAGGACCTGAGCGCCAGTCCGTCCTCCCCGGACGTGGGAGGTGCGGGGACCGCGAGTTCGGGCAGGTGGAACCGAGCACGCAGGGCCTCGACCGGCGCTCCGGGATGGTGGAAGGGATCGAGGGCCGCGGCGTTGCGCTCGAGCCCGGCCAGGATGGCGCCCCACTCGCGCCGCAGGACATCGCACTTCGCCGCGAGCTGGGCATCGTCGGGACGGACCCGGTCTGCGGAGGCCAGGAGCGACTCGGCCCGCTGCGAGAGTTCGTCGCGTTCCTGGCGCAGGCGCTTCAGCTCGGCCAGGTGGTCGCGTGCGATGCGGTGTACCGCCTTGTCGCGGGTACGCGTGAGGTGTTCGAGTGCCGTGAGGCGGGATTCGTCGCGGACGACCCGCGCGAGCGACGCCCGCGTGTCGAAGTGGGGGATGGCCAGCAGCGCCCGGGCCGCCTGCTCGGGGTCGGCGATGGCTTCGAGGGACTGCGCGTCCGGCTGCCTCCGAAACCGCGCGACCAGTACTTGTGGGTGCTCGGCGAAGGAGTGCTCGGAGCCGAGTTCCGCGAGACGGTCGGCGATGGGCGCGACGCTCTCGGCTTGGGGCGGTGCGTCGAGCATCGCGCCGAGTGACTCGGGCGAGGTGATCCGCGCGATGGCCGCGGCGCGTACCGCGGGGTCAGGGTCGTCCCGCGCGACTCCCAGGAAGGCGGCTTGTTCGGACGCGTCCAGCGCGAGCACGGCCTCGCGCCGGCGCGAGGCATCCGCGTCGGTCAGCTTCGGCTTGCGTCTGAACAGTCTCGACAGCATGGGCTTGGTCCGTCATGGGGCGACGACCGGCGCGTCACGGTGTCCGGGCGCCGGCCCGGCCGGCGTCGGGGCGCTACAGGGAGTTGTGCGTCCCGTCACAGAGGGGCTTCCCGTTGCTGTGCTTGCACCCGCAGAAATAGAGGGTGCGACTCGCGTCGGCCTCGTAGGGCAGGGGCGTGAACTCGGTCCCCTGGTGGGAACCGTCGCAGAACGGCTGGTTCGCGCTCTGCCCGCAGGCACACCAGAAGTACTTCCTGCCGGCCTCGACTTCGACGGGGAACGGGGCCCTTTGCGCGATATTCGGGGTTGCCATGACGACTCCTTGCGTTCAACTGTCTGCCCCGGCCGGAACCGCTTCCCGCGAGTCCTCCGGTGCGTTTCGCTCGCATCCGTCTCCGACGGTGCCTGGGCCTCCTGCCCACCGGTTCGCGCTCCCGCGGCCGATGTCGGCGCGCGGGGACGCTATTCGAACTGCCGACGCTCCCACCAAGGGAAGAAGTCCGGCAGATCCTGGCTTACTTTACCCGGAAACGCCGCCGGGCGTTTCTCGAGAAACGACTCTACACCCTCCGTGGCGTCCGCGGACCGCCCGGTGTGAAACACGGCGCGCGAGTCGATCTTGTGCGCCTCCATCGGATGGTCGGCGCCGAGCATGCGCCACATCATGTGGCGGGTCAGCGCCACGGACACCGGGGAGCAGTTGTCGGCGATCTCCCGGGCGAGGCTGCGGGCGGCGGGCATCAGTTCTTCCCGACCGTGCACGCTCCGCACCAACCCGGCCTCGCGGGCCTCGTCGGCCGAGAAGACTCGGCCCGAGAGGGTCCACTCGAGGGCCTTGCCGATGCCCACGATCCGGGGCAGGAACCAGCTCGAGCACGACTCGGGCACGATGCCCCGGCGGGCGAACACGAATCCGAACCGCGCCGTCTCGGCCGCGATGCGCATGTCCATCGCGAGCGTCATGGTGGCGCCGACGCCGACCGCCGGCCCGTTCACGGCCGCGATCACGGGCTTCTTCGATTCGAAGATGCGCAGGGTCACGAGCCCCCCGCCGTCGCGCCTGAGCGCTTCGTCGGCGAAGGTCGCGCCGCCCTCCTCGAGGTCCGCCCCGGCGCAGAAACCGCGGCCGCTGCCGGTGACGATGACGGCGCTGACCCCGTCGTCGGCGTCCGCCCGGTCAAAGGCGTCGCACAACTCTTCCTGCATGCGGTTCGTGAAGGCGTTCAGCCGTTCCGGCCTGTTGAGACCGATCGTGAGGATGCGGTCGTCGACCGCGTAGGTGATCTGCTCGTACACGACGGAAGACCTCCTTCGGTCCGGTATCTT
>JAPPHP010000460.1 GCA_028821035.1 Gammaproteobacteria bacterium
GAGAGTTCGGCCTTCAGCGCATCGACGTCCATCTCGTCGCTCTTCTCCTCGCCGAAGTGCTCTTCGCGGGTCTTGAGCACGACGGCGTCGCGGTCGAAGTTCGAGTTGAAGATGGCGACCGCTTCGAAGTTCTCCTTGCCCGGGTTGCACATGGCGTGGAAGTGGCCGGCGGGCACCACCGCGACGGACCCGGGACAGAGATCGTAGGTCTCGTTCTCGATCTGGATCCGGCCCTCGCCCTTCTGGACGATGACGATTTCCTCGACCACGGTATGGCTGTGGCCGGCGTCCTCTTCCCCCGGGGCCATGCAGATGGGGGCGACGCCGAGTTCCTTGAGCGTGGCCGACTGGACGGCGCGGGCGCCGGCGAAGTCATCGGCGGTCAGTACGATACCCATGGACAACTCCACTGTGGGATAAGCGGGCGCGCAAAGATAGCACGGCGGCGGGATTACTCCAGCGCCTGGTAGATCAGGGCCCGTACCTTGCCGAAGTCGTCCAATCCCTGGGCAGGGAGCACCTGTGTCATGTAGACGACGGTGAGTTCCTCGGCCGGGTCCACCCAGTAGCGCGTGTGGTAGGCGCCGCCCCAGGAAAACTCGCCGACGGAGCCCGGCTGGCCCCACGCGCCGAGGTCGGACACGACCGCGAAGCCGAGCCCGAAGCCGGCGCCGGGCTGGAGGCTCGCCAGGCCGGCGGGCAGGTGATTCACGGTCATCAGCTCCACGGATTTGCGGCCGAGTACCGGACCGCCGCGCCGCATCGCCTCGAGGAAGCGGGTGTAGTCGCCGGTCGTGGACAGCAGTCCGGCGCCGCCGGAGAAACTGGTGCGCGGACCGTCGACGTAGTGGCCCTGGCCGTGAAAGGGCGTTCCCGCATCCGCGAGTGCGAGGTGGCCGACCTCGTTGCCCGAGTACACGACCGCGAGGCGGTCCGTCTTGGTGGCCGGGAGGTAGAAGGACGTGTCGTCCATGCCGAGGGGCGCGAAGATCTCGGTCTGCAGGAAGGCGTCGAGCGGCTGTCCGCTCGCGGCCTCGACGACGGCGCCCAGGATGTCGGTGTTGTACCCGTACACGAACGCTTCGCCCGGCTGGGCATCCATGGGCATGGCGGCAATCCGCCGCACGGTCTCGCGAATGGGCTCCTCGCGATGGCCGAAGTACCAGTGCTGGAGCCCCGCCGCCTGCCACGCCTCCGCCGCCGGGCCGTAGCCGTACCCGATCCCCGCCGTGTGCGTGAGGAGATCGCGGATGGTGATGGGTCGTTCGGCGTCCACCACGTCGTAGCCTTCGTCCTTGCGGGGCACCGCCACCGTTGTGGCGGCGAACTCGGGGAGGAAGTCGCCGACGGGCTGCCCGATGACCAGCGCCCCCTGCTCCTGCAGCACCATGACGGCGGCGCTGATCACGGCCTTGGACATGGAGGCGATCCGGAAGATGGTGTCCGGCTTCATCGGCGCGCCGGCCTCCATGTCCCGAAAGCCCGCGGCGCGGTGGTAGACCGTCTCCCCGTCGTGCGTGACCTGCAGGACCGCCCCGGGCAGCCGGCCCTGCTCGACGTACGAGTCGAGGAAGGTGTCGAGCCGCTCGAGCCGCTCCGGGGAGAAGTCCGCGAGCGCCGGCAGCGCGGTCCAGAGGGCGCCGAGCAGGAAGGCGGGGAGCAGCGAGGCAGCACGGTGTCGCATGGTTCGTCTCCGGAGGGGGCGCTCCATGAAACCGCGAACGGGTGGGGATTGTCATGCTTCCTGGCGCAGCTGTGTCCCACTTGCGGTGAGTTCGGCCGATCCGCCAAACTCCGCGACCGCAACGTGGATGGGCTCCGGCCACGACATGGCGAAGAACGGCAGGATCAAGCGCATCGGTTGGCGCTCATGAGCTTCGCAGACGTCAATCGCAGGTCGTCTCCCGAACGCAGGATCGCGCTCTTTCGCTCGCTCTTCCGAGGCCGCGAAGATGTTTACCCACGGAGGTTCGAGAGCCGCGGGTCGGGCCGGGCGGGCTACGCGCCGGCGTGCGCGAACGAGTGGGTTCCGGGCATATGCGGCAAACCGCGCATCAAGTGTGCCGAGTGCCCCAATCGTGGTTTTCTGCCGGTTACGGATCAGGAGACTCGCTGGCACCTGTCCGGCGTGGACGACCTTGGCGGGCCGTTCGTGATGGGCGTCTATCCGATGCTCCAGGACGAGACCTGCCACTTGCTGGCAGTTGACTTCGACGGTCGAACTTGGGCCGACGACTCGGCCGCCTACCTGGAGGCCTGCGTGGCGTACGACGTGCCTGCCGCGTTGGAGCGTTCCCGTTCGGGGAACGGCGGCCATATCTGGATCTTCTTTGACCAGGCGCTGCCAGCAGCCGTGGCGCGCCGTCTTGGCGCGATGCTGCTCACCGACGCGATGGAAAGGCGTCCCGAACTCGGCTTCCGGTCGTATGACCGCTTCTTTCCGAGTCAGGACACCTTGCCGCGGGGTGGTTTCGGGAACCTGATCGCGCTGCCGCTGCAAGGCAAGCCGCGACGCGCCGGCAACAGCGTTTTCGTCGACTCGGACTTCGACCCAATCCAGGACCAGTGGGCGTTCCTCGCGGCGTTGGAGAGGATGGCGCTGGCGAACGTGGAATCTCTGGTCGGTGCGGCGGAAAGCAAGGGGCGGGTTGTTGGGGTGCGCGCGGTGGCCGAGGACGATGAGTTCATGACCGCCCCGTGGCAGGCGCCGCCTTCCCGGCGGACACCCGCTCCACCCATCGGCGGGACCCTTCCGGAGCGTGTCGAGTTGACACTTGGGGATCGCGTGTACGTCGCCAAGAAGGGCTTGCCGCCGGGACTGGTGACGCGGCTTCTGCGACTGGGTGCCTTCCAGAACCCTGAGTTCTATCGTGCCCAAGCCATGCGCGTGTCTACGTACGGCAAGCCGCGAATCGTCGACTGCGTCGAGGATGGCCCGAAGTACATCGGCCTACCGCGCGGCTGTCTCGCGACGGTTGAGGCATCGCTTGCGGCATTGGGGATCGCGACTTCTACCCGCGACCGCCGTTGTGCCGGGCGTCCTTTGACAGTGCGTTTCTGTGGCGATCTGCGTCCCGATCAGAAGACTGCCGCCTGCGCGCTGATGGAGCACGACACCGGAGTGCTCGCGGCCGCCACGGCGTTCGGCAAGACCGTCGTCGCCGCTTGGCTGATAGCGCAGCGCGGCGTCAACACGCTCGTCCTCGTGCATCGGGAGCAGTTGCTGCATCAGTGGATCGAGCGTCTGTCGGAGTTTCTGGACATCGACAAGGATCGCCTCGGGAGCTTCAGTGGGCGGCGGAAGAGACTCACCGGCGCGGTCGACGTCGCGCTGATGCAGAGTTTCGTGAGGAAGGGCGAGGTGGATGACCGTGTCGCCGAGTACG
>JAPPHP010000002.1:0-743 GCA_028821035.1 Gammaproteobacteria bacterium
CCGCCCCCATGAGAGAGCCCTCAGCCGAGGAGCGGGAGGGGCTTGCCCCTCGCATGAGAGAGGCCGCGGATGCGAGCCGCCAGCCTTCGATCCAGGCGGCGAACGGCGCGGCGCGCACGCCGGCGAGCCGGGGATGGCCGCGGGCGAGCCGTTCCGCTTCGATGTGCCGGTCCCGCGTGACGTCGGTGAGGGCCAGGTGCCCCAGGAAGACCTGTCCGGAACGCCACGCGTCGCCGTTGTCCGCCTCGCTGGCGGGCCGCAAGGCCTGACGGAACAGGGTGAACTGGACCCCGAACTCCTCGCCGGCCGGGGAACGGAGGGCGACGGTCAGGTACCACCACTCGCTCCGGAAGCCGGGGTGCGGCCCCTGATCCGCCGGGAAGGTGAAAGGGACCACGCGGTCGGCCACCTGGAATCCGTCAACCGTGGTGCCGCCCAGCACTTCCGCCAGCCGGAGTCCCTGGGCCGGGGCGTCCACGGGCGAGTCGCCGCAGGCCGCCACGAGAAGGACGGCTGCCGCGGCGATCCGGCTGCGCGTCTCAGGCCAGTTCATGTCGGGCGGCTCCGGTGACCGCACGGGCCGCGGCCCGCGTCGGGGCGAGTCCCGCGAGCAGGGCGGCGGCGATGCCGAGCGCGACCGGAGGCACGATGCTCCCCAGGGTCGGAGTCCAGGGGATGGACCACCCGAAGGCGGCGGGATTTACTTCGGCGCAGAGCACCCACGCGATCGCGAGGCCGAGCGG
>JAPPHP010000002.1:753-3386 GCA_028821035.1 Gammaproteobacteria bacterium
GGGTGGGCGCCCGGGGGTGGCACCCCCCGTGGGCGGGGTTTTTTCTTGGGCCGCACCCCCCCCCCGCTACCGCGGGGCCGCGGGGTACGGCCAGGACCGCGGCGGCGGCGCCGATCACGGCGTTCTGCTGTGTCGCGAGCAGCGCGATACGCCCCTGGCCGATGCCCAGCGTGTAGAGCAGCCGATTCTCGCCGCGGCGCCGCGCCTGCAGTTCGGACAGCGCGTTGTAGAGCCCCGCGACCGCGACCAGGAGCGCGATCAGGGTGAGTTGCGAAGCGATCTCGAAGGTCGCGTCGAACACCTCCAGGGCGAGGCGCCGCAGTTCGGCGTGGTCGCGTACGTCGGCGCCGGGGAACCGCCTCTCGAGCGCCGCGGCGAGGGTGTCGCGTTGGCTGGCATCGACCAGCACGGTGAAGCTGTCGTACGCGATGGCGCCGAGGAGGGGTTCGAGGTCTTCCGTCGCCGCGATGATGCGTGGGCCCGGAGCGCCGTAATCGCGGAACACGTGGGCCACCTCGACCGCGCGGGCGCCGCGGCTTCCCGCAAGCCGCACCGTATCGCCGGCCTTGGCGCCCAGTGCCCGGGCGCCGCTCTCGTTAAGCAGCACCGCCTGGGCGAAAGGGCTCCCGTAACCGTAGCGCCGGGCCTCCTGCACGTCCCCGCGCGTGAGCGTCACGCCCGCCGCTATGCCGTCGAGCGAAACCGTGGCGCGGCCGTACGCGCGAACGTCGGTGACGCCAGGAGCCGCACGCACCCAGTCGAGCGACGCTCCCGCGTCCGGCAACGGGGCCGAGGTCTCGACGTGGACGCCCTCCCAGAGCCGCTGGTCCAGCATGCCGGCGAAGTCCCGCCGGAAACTGTCGACCATGATGCCGATGCCGACGGCGGCGGCAACGGCCACCGAAAGGGCCCCGACGGCGACGTGGACCTCGGAGAGCTGGTCGCCCACGGAGCGCACGGCGACGCGTTGCACGATGCCCATCCGCGGACGGCCGCGCTCGAAGCGCCGCTTGAGCGCCCGACCGCACCAGGGTACGACGACGGCGATCTGCAGGAGGCAGAGCGCGAGCACGATGCCGAAGGCGCCGGCGAGCGTCGCCGACCACGCGGAGAGGAGGAGCAGCAGCGCGGCGCCGGCGGCCCACGCGGTCCGGAGCACGCGAGCGCTGGATCGGATGGATGCGGCGAACGCTCCCAGGGCGGCTACGCCTACGCCGCAGACCGCCCCCTTGGCGGCGGCCACCCCGGAGAGCGACAGGATGTCCTGCGACGGGACCGGTCCCTCGACCAGCAGCGCCGCGAGTGCCCATCCGGCGCCGATGCCGAGACCCGCGCCGAGGAAACCG
Organism: Gammaproteobacteria bacterium; assembly: GCA_028821035.1. Classification (GTDB taxonomy): domain Bacteria; phylum Pseudomonadota; class Gammaproteobacteria; order Pseudomonadales; family Azotimanducaceae; genus VXNE01. The sequence goes on from JAPPHP010000002.1 coordinate 2,100, forward strand.
AGCAGGGTCCCCTCCCCCACGAAGAGCAGGCGCAGCGTGCCGCGCGGCACCCCGAGGGCATCCAGTTGCGCGTCGCTGGCGCGGCGGCGGGCGACGTTCGCATGGGCCGACTGGTAGACCAGGAAGGCGGCCACGAACAGCGCCAGCATGCCGAGCGCGCCCAGGTTGAAGAGCAGCGCCATGGCAAAGCGCCGGGTCGGCTCGGCTTCGGCCCAGGGCCGGGCACGCAGGCCGGGGCCGAGCTCGAGGGACTCCGGGTGCCGGAAGCCGGCCGTGATGCCGGGGAGCCATCGCTCGAGCGCGGGGCTGTCCGCCCCGGAGCGGATCCAGACGGCGCTCGGGTCGGCTCGGCCGAGGACGTCTCGAGCGGTCGCAATGTCGCCGACAAGCCAGTCCGCATTGCCGCCGAACACGCCGACGACCGCCACGTTCGTATCGTTCAGCCGGATGGAGTCTCCCGCCGCGAGGCCGAGTGTCTTGCCCGCCAGGACGGCGTTGCGGGTCAGCAGGTCGACGGCTGCGCCTCGCGGTCCCTCGGGGCCGGCCGCCCCCGGTCGGCGGTCCGCGAGCATGTCGATGCCCACCACACGGCGCGGTTGTCCGTCCGTCGAGGCGTAACCCTCGATGACCGGGACCATTGCGTCGACTGCCGGGGCCGCGCCGCTGCGCCACCGCGCGCGCAGTTCGAAGTACGCATCTTCGGTCAGGGACTCCGCCCTCAGGATGTGCGTGTAGTCCGTCACGGAGTCGGCGTCGAGGCGGGCCTGGATGCGCTCGCTGACGAGATGCACCGCGACGACGGATGCGACCCCCAACGCCGTGCCGAGCACCTGCGCCGCCGTGGCGGCTCGCGTTCGGGCGAGGTAGCGGAGCTGGTGCCGCAGCAGCAGCCGCAGGCCGAGCGACGGCGCTGTCATTGGCGCAGCCTGACAACGATGTCCGCGCGCTCCGCGAGGCGCTCGTTGTGCGTCGCGAGGACCAGCCCCGCTCCCGCGTCCCGGACCTGGTCCCAGAGGCAGTCCGCGACGCGCGCGGCATTGTCGGCATCGAGATTGCCGGTGGGCTCGTCGGCCAGTACCACCGCCGGCGCATGGGCCAGTGCCCGCGCGATGGCGACGCGCTGCTGTTCTCCGCCGGAGAGGGCGTCGGGGAAACGCCGCGCAAGGTCCGCGATGCCGAGCGCGTCGAGGCGGCCCAGCGCCTCGTCCACCCGGTCTCCCAGACCGTTCAGCTCGAGGGGCAGGAGCACGTTCTCCTCCACGGTCAACGTCGGCAGCAGGTTGAGGA
>JAPPHP010000133.1:0-2621 GCA_028821035.1 Gammaproteobacteria bacterium
GCTCCAGGCCGTCCGGCGCGGACCACCGGGCGGCGCCGTCGTAGACGACCACCGGCAGCACCGGCGGCGTGTCGTCGGCGGGTATCGAACCCTGGCGGCGCAGGGTATCGAGTTGGCGCGACACGTATTCGCCCATACGCTCCGCCATGCCCTGGTCGTCGCCGGATTGGAACTCCAGGGGCACGACCAAGTACGCCGACCGGCCGTCAGGCAGCTTCGCGGCTTGCAGGTCGACCTGGCACAGCGCGTCGCCGGTACGGCGGGTCAGGTCGGCCGCGACACTGTCGCCGACGCGCAGGTTGCGCACCGAGTTCGGATCGAGCTGCGGCCACAGCCCGGGAGCCGCGGCGCGGAGCAGGTCGGCGCACACGGCGGGGAGATCGAACAGGAACTTGAACGCCTCGTCGTGCCGCATCGCCATGCGGCGACGATAGGCAGGGCGGCGACCCTTCGGAATGGCGCGTCGCCGGCGCTCGCGTGCGACATCGGCCAGTCGTCGTGTGCGAGGGTCGCCACGAGTGGCCGTTTCATGGCAACGTCCGACGAGTGCGGCCCGGCTGAGGGCTCCGCCCGGTTTCCGCGTCTGATTTCGCAAGGAAGAAGGAGCGACCTCGTGCTACCCATCGACTGGCTCATCTCCGCGGCCCTGGCCACCGGTATTGGCTTCTGGTGGGCGACGGGCGTACCGACGCGCCGACGCATCGTCGTCGTGGCCTCGCTCGTCGTCCTGGTCCTGGGCGTGGTGGCGGTCATGGACCATCGCTGGCAGGCCGTGGGCGCTATCGCGGTCTCCCTGCTCCTCCTGCTTGCGGCGTTGCTGGGCAAGCTCCGCGAAGGCAAGAAGCCGCTGCGCGTCCCCTACGTGAGCGGTTCGCTGCTGACGATCCTGGGGGTCGGTGCCTTCGGGCTGCTGTTCGTGTTCGTAGTCACGACGCTCCCCGCCCCGACCGGCGAGCACCCGGTAGGCGTGCGGGACTTCGATCTGACCGACAACACGCGCATGGGCGTGCTGGCTGCCGGGGACGACGAGCCGAGACGCTTGCTGGTGCGCGTCTGGTATCCGGCGGGAGACGTGACCGGGCTGAGCCCGCGCTCCTACTTCGACGACCGGGAAGCCGTGACCACCGCCACCGGGCTCGGCAGCACGCTGGGCATGCCCTTCTTCTTCCAGTACCTCAAGCACAGTTCCACCAACTCCCACGAGAACGCACCGCTCATGGATGGCGCGGCGAACCAGCCGGTCGTCATCTACAGCCACGGCTATACGTCTTTCCTGGGCCAGAACACGGCGCTCCTGGAGGAACTCGCGAGCCACGGCTACATCGTCTACTCCGTGCAGCACACCTACGACTCGTCGCCCGTGGCCTTTCCGAACGGCGACGTCGCCCAGATGGACCCGACCCTGATCACCGAAATGCTGGAACAGGCGGCGGAGATGCCGGAGGAGCAGGTCATGGGCTTCATCGCCCCGACCTTCGACGAGCGGCGCCGGGCCACCAGGGCCAACTACGAGAGAGCGATGGCGGACGGGCAGCGCATCGCCTCCGTGAGCGCCGACGTCTGGCGGGCGGACCGCATCTTCGTCCATGACCGGCTCGAGGCCGGCGAGGTGCCGGAAGACGTGGCCGGCATCGTCGCCGCGGGCGATCTCTCCTCGGTCGGCGAGATCGGCATGTCCTTCGGCGGCTCGACCACGGGCGGCGTCTGCATGGTGGATCCGCGCTGCGCGGCCGGGGTCAACCTGGACGGCGGCGACTACGACTTCCGGCCGTTCAACCGGAACATCCCGGTCCCGTTCCTCATGTTCTATTCGGACGTGGACGTGATCGCGGCCATGCTGTCCGAAGACCCGGATGCCGCGGGTCACGGATTCAACGACTTCTCCTACGAGCGCCACGAGACGGCGGGCCTGCGGTCCGACGTCCATCGCCTGCTGGTCGACGACGTCACGCATCTCGGCGTGTCCGATTTCACGCTGTTCATGCGCACGCCGTGGCGCAATCCGCTGTTCGGGAGCATAGAGACCGAGACCATCCTCGGGGCGCAGAACGACTTCGTGCGCGGGTTCTTCGACCGGCACCTGCGCGGGCTCGCCAACGGGTTCCCCGACGTGGAGTTCGCCCGGTACGCCGACGATGTGCGACAGGACCGCGTGGACGATCTCCGCGAATGGTGGCTGGCGGCCAACCCCATGGACCGGACGGTGCAGGTCGTGCTCGAGACCTCGCAGGGCGACATCGAGATCGCCCTCTACCCGGAACGCGCCCCCCTCTCGGCGGCCCAGTTCCTGGCCCACGTGGACGGCGGCCACTACGACGGCGCGAGCTTCTACCGCGTGACCCGGCGGTCGGAGGGCGGTGGGATCGAGGTGGTCCAGGGTGGCCTGCTGGGCCACGTGATGAGCGCGGACAGCGAAGGTCTCGAAGGATACTCTGAGGCGGACTCCCCTCTGCCGCCGGTCGCACACGAGACGACGGACAGCACGGGGATCCCGAACGAACGCGGCAGTATCGCCTTCGGTCGCCTGGAACCGGGCACCGCGAACTCGGAGTTCTTCTTCAACGTGCAGGACAACCCCGTCCTCGACACCGGGCACGAGGCCGAAGGCCTCGACGGGGAAG
>JAPPHP010000133.1:2631-3380 GCA_028821035.1 Gammaproteobacteria bacterium
AACCGTCCCTCAACCCCCCGCCCTCCACCCGGGCCCCGGGCCCTTCGCCCTCGACGGGGAAGGCTATGCGACGTTCGGCCGCGTGCTGCGCGGGATGCGCGTGCTGGAGCGCATCCAGCGGTCGCCGAGCGATGCTCCTACCGCCATAGAGATGCTCCAGGGGCAGATCCTCGAGGAGCCGGTCGTGATCCGGCGGGCGTACCGGGTCGAAGCCGCCGGCGTCTAGGCAGGGATAAGGGAGTCAGGGACATGCTCGATCACATCATCCTTCTCATCGCCGATCTCGAAACGTTCAAGAGCCGTTTCGAGGCGGAGACGGGCGTGGAACTCACCGTCGGCGGGGCCCACCCCGGGCTCGGCACGGTCAACCTGCTGGCCTCGGTCGGCGAGGGGGTCTACCTCGAGTTCATCGCGCCGAACCCGGAGCTCGAGGAGCCGCAGGGTCTTGGCGCCAGGCTCGTCTCGTACGAGGAACCGCACATCGCGAGCTTCGCCCTGCGAACGGAGGACATGGAGACGACGGTCGCGGCGGCGGAGGCGGCGGGGCTCTCCACCCTGGGCCCCGCGGCCGGGTCCAGGGAGACGCCGGACGGCGTCCTGCTCTCCTGGAGCGGGCTCTATCTCGTCGGGCACGACCAGGGCGACCAGGTGCCGTTCTACATTGACTGGGGCAACACGCCCCACCCATCGGACACGTCCGTCCAGGGGTTGAAGCTCCTGTCGTTCCGCGCCGTCCATCCCGAGCCGGA
>JAPPHP010000303.1 GCA_028821035.1 Gammaproteobacteria bacterium
GGGAGCGCCGGGTCGCCAATCCCTGACCCCTACCCACAAATCTGACGTGCACCCTAGGGGCGGGGCTTGTCCCCGCCCGTGTTCGTCCGTGCACGATTTCGAGACGGGACGCCACAAGGGCGTCCCCTACGGTCAACTCTCCCCGCTCGCCGAGAGCGCCTCGGAGAGCGCCTGTTCGACTTCGTCCGCCGTCGGTCCCTGCTCCGCGAGCACCTCCTCCTCCCGGCGCCGCTTGCGGTCCGCGTGATAGCTGAGCCCGGTGCCGGCCGGGATCAGCCGACCCACGACGACGTTCTCCTTGAGCCCGTGAAGCACGTCGCGCTTGCCGGTGACCGCAGCTTCGGTCAGCACGCGCGTCGTCTCCTGGAAGGAGGCGGCGGAAATGAACGACTCCGTGGCCAGCGAGGCCTTGGTGATCCCGAGCAGCAGCCGCTCGAACTCCACCGGCGGCAGTCCTTCTTCCGCCAGGCGCTCGTTCTCCTCCACGACCGTCACGTACTGCACCTGCTCGCCACGGATGAAGTGCGATCCGCCGGGGTTCCTGACCTCGGCCTTGCGCAGCATCTGCCGCACGATCACCTCGATGTGCTTGTCGTTGATCGTGACGCCCTGCAGGCGGTAGACCTCCTGGATCTCGTTGATGATGAACTTGGCGAGTTCCGCGACGCCCTTCAGGCGCAGGATGTCGTGGGGGCTCGGCGGTCCTTCGGAGACCACCTCGCCCTTCTCCACGTGTTCGCCGTCGAAGACGGAGATCTGCCGCCACTTGGGAATGAGCGTTTCGACGGGATCCGACTCCGGCGGCGTGATCACCAGGCGCCGCTTCCCCTTGGTCTCCTTGCCGAAGCTGACCGTGCCCGTCGCCTCGGCGAGGATCGCGGGCTCCTTCGGCTTCCTGGCCTCGAACAGGTCCGCCACCCGCGGCATGCCGCCGGTGATGTCGCGGGTCTTCGAGCCTTCCTGCGGAATCCGCGCGATGACGTCGCCGATGCCGACCTCGTCATTGTCCTCGAGGTTCAGGACGGCGCCGCCAGGCAGCGGATACCGCGCCGGCATCTCCGTTCCGGCCAGGTGCACCTCCTCGCCTTCCGCGTCCACGAGCTTGACCTCGGCGCGCAGCTCCTTGCCCGCCGGCGGCCGGTCGTTCACGTCGAGCACGCTGATGCTCGTGAGTCCCGTCAGCTCGTCCGTCTGCCGATGGATGGAGACGCCCTCCTCCATCTGCTCGAAGACCACCTTGCCGGCAACCTCCGTGATGATCGGGTGGGTGTGCGGGTCCCACTGCGCGATCATGCGTCCCGCGTCCACGCGCACGCCCTCGCTCACCAGGATGACGGCGCCGTACGGCAGCTTGTAACGCTCCCGTTCCCGGCCGTGCTCGTCGGCGATGGCGATCTCGCCTGAACGCGAGACCGCCACCAGTTCGCCCGTGGTCCGCTCGACCGTCTTGAGGTTGTGCAGGCGCACCATGCCGCCGTGCTTCACCTGGATGTTGTCGATCGCCGTCGCCCGCGACGCCGCGCCCCCGATGTGGAACGTCTGCATGGTCAGCTGCGTGCCGGGCTCGCCGATGGACTGGGCGGCCATGACCCCCACGGCTTCGCCGACGTTCACCTCGTGTCCGCGCGCCAGGTCCCTGCCGTAGCACTTCGCGCAGACGCCGTAACGGGTGCCGCAGGTGATCGGCGAGCGCACGTGCAGTTCGTCGACGCCGAGGCTGTCGAGCCGCTCGACCCAGGCCTCGTCGAGCATCGTCCCGGCGGGGATGACCGTGTCCTCGCCGGCCGCGTCCTTCACGTCCCGCGCCACCACGCGTCCGAGCACTCGCGCCGCCAGCGGCTCGACCACGTCGCCGCCTTCGATCATCGCGCCCATGAGCAGGCCTTGCTCGGTACCGCAGTCGGGTTCCGTGACCACCAGGTCCTGGGCCACGTCCACCAGCCGCCGTGTCAGGTAGCCGGAGGTGGCCGTCTTCAGGGCGGTGTCCGCGAGGCCCTTCCGCGCCCCGTGCGTCGAGATGAAGTATTCGTTCACCGTCAGCCCCTCGCGGAAGTTCGCGATGATGGGCGTCTCGATGATGCTGCCGTCGGGGCGGGTCATCAGGCCGCGCATCCCGGCGAGCTGCCGGATCTGCGCCGGCGAGCCCCGCGCTCCCGAGTCCGAGTAGATGTAGACGGAGTTGAACGACTCCTGGTCCTGCAGGAGGCCTTCGCGGTTCAGGATGGACTCCTTCGAGATGCCCTGCATCATCGACCGCGCGACGAGTTCGTTCGCCCGGGACCAGATGTCGACCACCTTGTTGTACTTCTCGCCCTGGGTCACGAGACCGGACGCGTACTGCGACTCGATCTCCTTCACCTCCGACTCGGCGTCGCCGATGATCGTCGCCTTGTCTTCGGGGATCACGAAGTCGTCGACGCCGATCGAAGCGCCGGACGCCGTGGAGTAGTGGAAGCCCGTGTACATGAGCTGGTCCGCGAAGACGACCGTCTCCTTCAGTCCGACGCGCCGGTAGCAGGCGTTGATGAGGTTGGAGATCGCCTTCTTGTTCATGGGCTGGTTGACGAGGCCGTACGGCAGTTCCGGAGGAACGATCTCGTACAGCAGCGCCCGTCCCACGGTGGTGTCCACCGTGGCCGTGCCGTCGATGTCCGTGACGCGCACCTTGATCTTCGCGTGCAGGTCCACCGCCTCGCTCCCGAAGGCGCGGTGCACCTCCGACAGGTTGGCGAACGCCATGCCCTCGCCGCGGGCGTTCACGCGCTCCCGCGTCATGTAGTAGAGGCCGAGCACCACGTCCTGGGACGGGACGATGATCGGCTCTCCGCTGGCCGGCGAGAGGATGTTGTTGGTCGACATCATCAGGGCGCGCGATTCGAGCTGCGCCTCGAGGGTCAGCGGCACGTGGACGGCCATCTGGTCGCCGTCGAAGTCCGCGTTGTAGGCGGCGCACACCAGCGGGTGCAACTGGATCGCCTTGCCCTCGATCAGCACGGGCTCGAACGCCTGGATGCCGAGGCGGTGCAGCGTCGGCGCCCGGTTCAGCAGCACCGGGTGTTCGCGGATGACCTCGGCGAGGATGTCCCACACCTCCGCCGTCTCGCGCTCCACCATCTTCTTGGCGGCCTTGATGGTCGTCGCGAGACCCCGCGTCTCCAGCTTGCCGAAGATGAACGGCTTGAAGAGCTCGAGCGCCATCTTCTTCGGCAGTCCGCACTCGTGCAGGCGCAGCGTCGGCCCGACGACGATGACGGAGCGGCCCGAATAGTCCACCCGCTTGCCGAGCAGGTTCTGCCGGAAGCGCCCCTGCTTGCCCTTGATCATGTCCGCGAGCGACTTCAGCGGACGCCGGTTGGATCCCGTGATGGCCC
>JAPPHP010000450.1 GCA_028821035.1 Gammaproteobacteria bacterium
GTTTTCCGCGAGGCCGTGCACCGCCTCCGGCCCATACTCCAGCAGTCCGGCTCGCGTTTCGGCGATCATCTCCTGCAGGTCGTCGAAGTCCTGGCCGTTCACGGCGGGCGACCCGAAGGCGCCTTCCTCGACGCCCAGAAACGCCCCGAGCGAGTGGTGCGCGACGCAGATGACCTGAAAACGGAACGGCAGCATGTCCGCGATCAGCCGCGTTTCGAGGACATCCTCGAGCGGTACGCCGTGGGACTCGCAGTGCGCTCTGCCCTTCGCCAGTACGCCCTCGAACGCGCGAAGCGTGCGCGTGAAGGCGCCGGCGGTGACGTCGTGGAGTGTCGTGGTCATCGTCGCCCGGGCTTCACCGCGTCACCCGACCCGGGACGGGACGAGCCCTCCTCCTACATCAGGTTCATGAAATCCCGCTTGCCGATGGGAGTGCCCTTCATGCGGAGCATGTCGTAGGTCGTGGTGGCGTGGAAGTAGAAGTTCGGCAGGGAGAAGCCGAGCAGGAACCTTCCGCCCTGGAAGGGAATGGCGTTGCTGCCGAGCCGGAACTCGAGCGACTTGTCCTCGAAGCCGTTCACCTGCTCCGGCGTGTACGCGTCGAGCCCCTCGCGCGCCTGTGCGACGAGGCCCTGCAAGGCCGCATAGTCCTCTCCGGCCGGGCTTGGCGGCGTGAAGACGCCGCCCTCGACACCCTTGAGCGCGCCGAGCGAGTGGTGGGCGACGGAGACCACCTGGAACTGGAACGGCAGCATGTCGTCGATCAACTTCATCTGCACGACGTCGTCGAGGGATATGCCGTTCGCTTCGCAGTGCGCCCGGCCCTTCTCGAGCACGTTCGCGGTGGCGCCGAGGATCTGTCGGTACGTTCCGACGGTGGCGTCATAGAGGGAAATGGCCATGCGTGGTCTCTCCGATGGTCTTGAAGTAATGGTGGATCAGCGGCCGACGAAACGCGGCTCGCGCTTCTCGACGAACGCCCGGAACGCTTCGCGCGTGTCTTCGCTCGCGCCGGTGCGGTTGTGGCGTTCGGTCTCGAGTTCGATGTAGTCGCGCAGCGAGAGGTTCTCCGCCGCGACGAAGTTCTTCTTCATCTCGCCGATGGCAAGGGGCGCGGATTTCGAGATGCGCTCGGCGATGGCCTGTACCTCTTGCCGGAACGTCTCGTCCGGGAAGGTCTCGAGGACGAGGCCCATCTCGAGGGCCTCCGCCGCGCCGAACTTCCGGGAGGTAAAGAAGATCTCGCGCGCCTTCGTCGCTCCGACGATGCGGGGCAGCAGCCACGGCCCCGCCATGTCGCCGGAGATGCCGACCCCGAGGAAGGCGGAGTTGAACATCGCCCGTTCGCTCGCGTAGCGCAGATCGCACGCGCACGCCCAGCCGAAGCCGGCTCCCGCGCAGGCGCCGTTGACCGCGGCGATGGTCACTTTCGGCATCTCGTGGAGCAGGCTCGTGATGTGGAAGTACTCCGGCCGGTTCGGCTCCTGCCGCTCGTCGCTGGTGAACGCCTTGAGGTCGGCGCCCGGACAGAACGCGCGTCCCGCTCCCGTGAAGAGGACAGCGCGCACGCGCTTGTCGACGGCTACCTCGTTCAGCGTCTCGAAGAGCTCGCGCATCATCCGGTTGGTGATGCCGTTCAGGCTCTCGGGTCGGTTCAGGGTGACGGTGGCGAGGGAGTCCTCGACCTCGTAGAGGACGGTCTCGCGCGGTTGGTCGGACATCGGCTTCGGTCAGACGACTGCAAAAGCGGCACAGCCTACCAGACCCTTGTGGGTGCGACGCGTGTCGTCGACCGAATCCGACGTCGTTCCGCGCCGCCGTCCTCAGCTGACGGTGATGGGCGAATCGGGCACGCCCCGCTCGAGCAGGTTCTCCACCAGGCCGGGAAGACCCAGCGGCACGAACAGGTCCGCGCTATCGCGCATCTCCTCGACGGTCCACCACCGGAAGCCCCGGAAGATCGCGCGCTCGCCCCGCTCCGGATTGTGACCATCGGTCGCCTCGAACCGCTGCGTGCGCACGAGGTGGATGTCCTCGGACTGGCGGACCCGCTCGCCAGCCACCGTGTAGGTGTGCTCCCGCTGCCACACGAGCGGCGCCGGTACCGTCAGACGCAGCCCCGTTTCCTCCCAGACTTCGCGCCGCAGCGCCGCCTCCGCGCTCTCGCCGGACCGGACGCCACCACCAGGGGTCAGCCACAGATCTTCGCCACCGGAGGGGTTCCGGAACCGCAGCAGGAGGATCTCGTTGCCAGGAGCCGCGAGCACCAGCGCCCGCACGGCCTGGCGCTCCCGCGGCGTCTCCACCTCCCGGCAGGCCGACGGCGCAGCGGTCAGCGCAGCCACGCCTCCCGCTTCACGATCTCTTCCGCGATCTGGACCGCGTTGGTCGCCGCCCCCTTGCGGAGGTTGTCGCAAACCAGCCACAGGGCCAGCCCGTTCTCGAGCGCCGTGTCTTCCCGGATGCGACCGACGAAGACCTCGTCCCGGTCCGTGCCGTCGATCGGCATCGGGTAGGCGGCGTTGGCGGGATCGTCGATGACCACGACACCCGGGTACGCGGCGAGCAGTTCGCGCGCGCGGGAGACCCCGATCGGCCGGTCGAACCCGATGTTCACGGCCTCGCTGTGCGACACGCGCACCGGCACGCGCACGCACGTCGTCGAGACGGGCAACTCCGGCTCGTGGAGGATCTTGCGCGTCTCGTTCAGCATCTTGGTCTCTTCGGAGTAGTACCCGTTCTCCCGCAACGAGCCGATATGCGGCAGCAGGTTGAAGGCGATCTGGTGCGGGTACTGCTCCGCGTGCGCATCGCCGCCGTCGAGAACGCTGCGGGTCTGTTCCTCGAGCTCGACGAGCGCCGCCGAGCCCGTGCCCGTCACCGACTGGTAGGTCGCCGCCACGACGCGCTCGATTCCCGCCTCCGCACGAAGCGCGTCCAGCACCATCGCGAGCGGCGTGGTGGAGCAGTTGGGGATCGAGAGGATGCCCTTGTGGCCGTCCACGTCGTCGGCGTTGATCTCGGGCACCACGAGCGGCACGTCCGGGTCCATGCGCCACACGCCGCTGTCGTCAATGGTGATGCAGCCCCGCTCCCGGGCGGCGATGGCCATGTCCCTGCTGATCTCGTCGGTCGCCGAGATGAAGGCGATGTCCGACTCGTCGAAGACGTCGGGGGTGGTGTCCTCCACGCGGATCTTCTCGCCAGCGAAGCCGAGCTGACGGCCTGCGGACCGCGACGAAGCGGTCAGGCGCAGCCGCGACATGGGGAAGTCGCGCTGCGCCAGTACTTCGAGCGCGCCGGTGCCGACCGGGCCCGGCGCGCCGCCCCTGGTGGCCCGGGGGTGGGGCCAGGGGGGGGCCCGGG
>JAPPHP010000131.1 GCA_028821035.1 Gammaproteobacteria bacterium
AAGTGGGACTGGCGGACGAAGCGCACTGACCGAGTACGACGCCTAGCCAGCCGCGTAATCGCGTTCCCGAAGACCCACGGTGTGGCCGCCGCTCTCAACCGCGTTGTCCGGCTCTACGGGCGGTCCGAACTACCTGCGGGGATACCGGGGCGACCGAACGTTTACGTCGAGCGTCGAGCGGGTCGAGCGGGCGGATCGAGCGGTCGAGCTTCGGCGTTAGCGTCAACGCGTACGTCACGTCGGAATCGTCGACCGGCTGGCCGTGGTCCGCGACCTCCGTCCGGCGCCATCACGGTGTCGGTAGCCAAGCCTGGAAGCCGGCGGGGCTTTGAAGGGGCTTCCGGCTACATCACCAAGCGCTCAATACTGCATGAACGACTGGCGCATCGAGGTGCGAGCGGGATTGCGGGTTCCGGAGAGGAGCCTTCGGTACCGGATGGATTGCATGATGCCACACGCAGTGCTATAGGTGGAGACCTGATGGTATCCGGGATTCGGTTTGCAGACGTTCAAGACCAAGGCGTTCGCCCGCTTTGCCAAACGCGAGGGCCTGGCGGATGCTGCCTTGCGCGAGGCTGTCCGGCGCGCCGAGACCGGGCTTGTCGATGCCGACCTGGGCGGTGGCGTGATCAAGCAGCGTATCGCCCGGGAGGGCGGCGGTCGGTCCGCCGGGTTCCGGACGATCGTGCTGTTCCGCAGGCGGGAGCTGGCGTTCTTCGTCTACGGATTCGCCAAGAGCGACCGGGAGAACCTGCGACCTGACGAGCTGGCGGCGTTTCGATTGCTCGCCGACAGGTATCTTGGGCTGGACGAGGCGGGCCTCAGGGCGGCGCAGTCGGTTGGAGCGATCATCGAGGTGGAGAGCAATGGCGAAGCAGTACAAGAGTGAAGCGATGGCGGCGGCGCACGAGGCGGCCCTCGGCCTGTCGGAAGCGGGGCTGATGTCGAAGCGCACCATGCGGGCGTTCGACGAGATGTGCCTGACGCCCGTGGAGGAGATGACACCGGCGGAGATTCGCGCCCTTAGGCTTCGGGAGAACGCGAGCCAGGCGGTGTTCGCGCGCTACCTGAACGTGACCACCGGCCTGGTGAGCCAGTGGGAGCGCGGGGAGAAGCGGCCGCGGGGCGCTTCGTTGAAGCTGCTGACGCTGGTCGACAAGAACGGGTTGAGCGCCGTAGCTTGACCACGCCAGACCCGGCGGAATCCGAAGACCTCCATCACCCGGACCTTGACGTCCGTGCCCGGGCTTTCCCCGCGTGGGTGCTCCGCCAGCGCGTGAGCCTTCCCGAGCAGGTGGCGGGCTACGTCCACCGGCCCGAACTGGTGGACCGGGCGATGCCGACGCAGCGCAGGCTGACGGTGTTGAAGGCCGGCGCGGGGTTCGGCAAGACGGTGCTGCTGGCGGAGTGCTGCCGCCGGCTGCGGGCCGACTGCGTGGCGGTCGCCTGGCTGTCGCTGGACGGGACCGACGCTGCCGACGATCTGGACACCTATATTGCCGTTGCCTGCGTCAGCGCCGGTCTGGCTGTCCGGGATGCCGACCAGGCCGGGGAATCCGTCGAACATGCCGCTAGCCGGGTCGCGATGGTGGCACGCGAGATCCAGTCGCAGGGCCGGCCGTTCGTGATCGCCCTCGACGACCTGCAGGAGCTGACGGACCCGTCGTGCGTGTCGCTGGTCGACTTCCTGCTGCGGCGCGGCCCGCCGAACCTTCACCTGGCCCTTTCGGGGCGGAGTCTTCCGCCCGGCCTGAGCGTGGGCGGTCCGGTCCTGGATGGTCGTGCGGAGATTCTCGGAACGGAGGATCTGCGCTTCTCGCGGGCAGACGTCTCCGCGTTCTTCGAGCACGGCCTGTCGCGGCGGGCGCTGGCGCGGGAAGCGACCCGTTCCACCGGTTGGGCCCTCGCACTGCGGGTGTCCCGCAACGGTGGCGAAGCGGGAACCGGGAATGGCGGCGACGGAAACGATGTGTCGGCGAATTGGATCGAGTCGCGGCTGTTCGCCCGTCTCTCCGCGGACGACCGCGATGCCGTCCTGGACCTGGGCCTGTTCGGCTGGATGGACGATGCATTGCTCAAGGAAGCGCTGCCGTCCGGGGACGCGTTGCGGCGGGTGCGATCGCTCGGCGTGCTCGACGGTCTGCTTGAACCGGTGCGGGCCGGCGGCGCGCGCAGTTGGCGCCTGCATGCCCTGGTGCGGGAACACTGCGCCGCGCAACGGTTCCGCGAGGACGCCGAACGGGCCAGGACGATCCACCGGCGGATCGCGCGCGCCCTGGCCCGGCGCGGCGAGACCGTCGCGGCCATGCGCCACGCCGTGGCAGGGGATGATGCGCATCTGGCGGGAGAGGTTTTCGAGCGGACCGGCGGCGTGCGCCTGTGGGTGCGTCATGGGATCGCGCAGTACCGCGAGGCCGACGACCTGCTTTCGGAGACCGTCGTGGCCGCCTCGCCGCGCCTGGGACTCGCGCGCTGCATCCGCCTGACCCTGTCCGGGCAGCACCACGAGGCACGGGCTCTCTACGCGCAGTGCTCACCCGTGGGGGAGCGCGTAATCGGAGACGGGGACGATACGCACGGCGACCGTCATGTGGACGACTGCATCGTGCGGAGCGCCATGTGGCTCTACGGCGGGGAATCGGTCGGCTCGCCGCAGATTCGCGGATTTTCCGACGAGGCAGCCGGACTCCTCCGGTCACGGCGGCTGGACGCGCCCACGCGCGGCTATTTCGAATATGCGCTCAGCGTGCTGCATTTCATCAGGGCCGAGTTCGACCCGGCCCTGGAAAGGCTCGCCGCGGCCAGGGAACTGCTGCGCGGAAGCCGCTACATCGAGTTCTACGCCGACCTGCTGCACGCCCAGATCCACTTCGTGCGCGGACGGGTGCGCGATGCCGAAGCCCGGTTCCGCAAGGCGCGGCGGGTGGCCCGCAAGCACCAGTTCCTCGATCCGGTCGCGATGCTGTCCTGCGAAGTGGCCCGGATGGAACTCGTCCTGGAACGCGATCCGGCGTCCGCGGGCGAGCCGGGCGGGATCCGGAGGGTGTTGACCGAGGAAGGCGTGCCGTTCTCGTCGTTCGCCACCACCCTCAGCGTATTCGCCCAGGCCAGACTGGCGTCCGGGGCCGCCGACGAGGTCGCGGCGTTCGCCGGGAAGCTGCTGGTCCGCGTCCGGACGGCCGGCATGCCCGCGTACGCGAGGCTGCTGGCGGCGGCCAGGGTGTCCGCGCTAGCGATGGCCGGGCGCGTCGAGGAGGCGGAGCGCACATGGCGGCGGGCGTCGCTTCCCACGACCACCGCGTCGTGCGTCGACGCGGAAAGTCAGAGCTGGCGGGAGGTCGAGAGCGTATCGGAAGCGCGTG
>JAPPHP010000058.1 GCA_028821035.1 Gammaproteobacteria bacterium
GACGAGGACAGCCCGGACGGCTTCGACCGGGAGACCTGGTCGTCCATGGCCGAGCTCGGCTGGCCGGGCATCCCGTTCCCGGAGGAGCACGGCGGGCTGGCCTTCGGGTACAAGGGGCTGGGCGTCGTGACCGAGGAAACGGGCCGCAACCTGACAGCGAGCCCACTCTTCGCGAGCGTCTGGGTGGCCGGCACGGCGGTGAACCTGGGCGGCAGCGACGCGATGAAGGCCGCGGTCCTGCCCAGGGTCGCCTCCGGGGAACTGCTGCTGGCGCTGGCGCTCGAGGAGTCCCATCGCCACGATCCCTACGGGGTGGCGATGACCGCGACGCGTTCCGGAGACGGCTACGTCCTGTCCGGCCCCAAGACATTCGTGCTCGACGGGAACGTGGCGGACAGCCTGATCGTCGCGGCGCGCACGTCTGGGGAACCGGGCGACCGCGACGGCATCACCCTGTTCCTCGTGGACGCCCGGGCACCGGGCGTCGAGATCACCCGCACCCGCATGACGGACAGCCGCAATGCCGCGAACATCGCGTTCAACGACGTCGCCGCGGGGGCCGACACCGTCGTCGGCGAGGTGGACAGGGGCGCCGATGTGCTCGACCCGACGCTCGACATCGCGCGCATCGGCATCTCCGCGGAGATGCTCGGCTCGGCGCTCGAGTGTTTCGACCGGACGGTGCAGTACCTGAAGGAGCGGGAGCAGTTCGGCGTTCCCATCGGCTCGTTCCAGGCGCTCAAGCACCGGGCGGCGAACATGTTCTGTGAGCTCGAGCTTTCGAAGTCGGTGGTCCTCGAGGCGCTGACGGCCCTCGACGAGGAGCGCGATGCCGCCGAGGTGGCGAAGCTCGCGAGCCTTGCCAAGGCGAAGGTGGGAGAGACGTTCCACACCGTGTCCCGCGAGGGGATCCAGATGCACGGCGGCATCGGCATGACCGACGAGTTCGACATCGGCTTCTACATCAAGCGGCAGGCCGTGACGGAGCAGACCTTCGGCGACGTGAACTTCCACCGCAATCGGTACGGGGAACTTGAGGGGTACTGACCGCACGGCGGAGCCGCCACATCCGGGACCCGGGGAGACGTTCATGAGACTGTTCGACGTTCGGGACCTCGGCAGGCTCCTGGCATGCGCGGCGCTCGCCATGGCCGCCGGTTGCGGCACGGAGCCACCGGAGACGGTGCCTCCGGAAGCCCCTCCGGACGACGCGCCGGCGGGGCTGCGCAGCGACATCGAAGCGCTGAAGCGCGCGGTGGGCGATTCACCCACCGATGCCGGATCCATCGCGGCGCGGGCCCGCGTGCTGGCCGACTGGGTGGACGCGCACGCGCTGGCGGGCCGTCCCGGCTCGCCGTTCGCGCCGGACGTGCGGCGTTACGCGACCGTCCCACCGACCGGCGAGGCGGCCGTGCGGGCCGCCGCCCGGGTGGACGCCCTGGTACGCGAGTACCAGTTGCGTGACGAGGAACCGGAAGCCCTCGGCAGCCTGGCCGCGGACACCGGGCCGTTCGTTGCGGGGAGCCTCGCCACCATCACCCAGACGTGGACCGCGGGCAGCCGCGGCATCGCCCGCGGAGGCGGCATCTGGGTCGCGCGTCACTTCAATACCGTGTACGGGGCGTTCCAGACGGACAACCCGGCCGGCGAGGACTACGTCACCGTCGCGACCAGCGATGCGGACGTGGTGTTCGAGGCGGACACCATCATGGCGAGCGGCCCCCACGGGGGTTTCCGCACGCCGGAGCCGGCGGTCGCCTTCCGCGTGAGCGAGGGCGCGCTCGACCCGGGCGAGACGGTAACGGTGACCTACGGGGACACCTCCGGTGGCGGACCCGGACTGCGCGTCACCACGGTCTCCGGAGAGCACGTGCCGATGCCCCTGTACGTGGACATCGACGGCACCGGCGACTGGTTCATGCTGCCGCTGCAGCCCTTCGAGATCGTGGGAGCGAAGGCGACCGGCGTGCACGGATTCGCGCCGAGCGTCGTGGCGGCCGGGGAACCGTTCGAGGTCTCCGTGCGGGCCGAGGACGACTGGTACAACCGCGCGACGGGGGACATCCCGGGCTTCGAGGTGTGGGTCGACGGCGCGGTTGCCGCCACGACCGAGGCCGGGGGCGAACCGATCCAGATGGTGGAGCTGACCATCGAGGAGGTCGGCCCGCACTGGATCGACCTCCGTTCCATGGACGGGACCCTCGTCGGCGAAGCCAATCCGGTCCTCGTCGAGGAGGCGCCCGAGCGGCGCATCTACTGGGGCGACACCCACGGCCACTCGGGCTACGCGGAAGGCATCGGCACCGTCGACTACTTCATGCGCTTCGCGCGCGACGACGCGCGGCTCGACTTCGTCACCCACTCGGAACACGACACGGCCCTCGACGAGGCCGAGTGGCGCCTGATGCGGGACACGGTCTCGCAATACGACGCGCCCGGCAGGTTCATCCCGTACCTGGGCTACGAGTGGACCGTGCGCGCCTGGGCCGGGGGCGGTCACCACAACGTGCTCTTCCGCACGACGGCAGGGCGGGAGCGCGTGTCGGCCCTCGAGTACCCGACCCTGTCGAGCCTCTACCAGGGGCTCCGGGAGAAGCATGACCCCGCGGACGTCGTCGTCATCCCGCACGCCCACAATCCCGGCGACGCGCGCAACTCCGACCCGGTCCTCGAGCCGCTGATCGAGGTGATGTCGATGCACGGGACGTTCGAGTGGTTCATGCGCAACTACCTCGGCAACGGACACCAGGTCGGCTTCGTGGCCGCCTCCGACGATCACCTGTCGCATCCGGGTTACGCCGCCCCGAGCCGCAACTCCCTCGCGCAGCGGGGCGGGCTCGGGGCCGTCCTCGCGCCCGAGCGGACGCGGGACGCGATCTTCGACGGCATGAAGGCGCGCCGCACCTACGCGACCACCGGCGACCGGATCATCCTGGACGTGACGCTGAACGGGGCCGGCATGGGCGAGCGCACCGCCTTCGCGACGGAGCGGACCTTGCGGGGCAGGGCGATCGGCACGGCCCCGATCGACACCGTCACGGTCTTCAAGAACGACGAACCGATCTGGACCCGCGACCACCTGACTGCGACGGGCGCCGCGGCCGACGATGCGGGCACCCTGCATCTCTCGTTCCACTCCGACGCCACGCCGCTGCACTGGGGGGACCCGCCCCGGGGCTGGCGGCACTGGGAGGGCACGTTGACGCTACTCGGCGGAACGGTCACCGACGCGCGCCTGACCGACGAGGCCAACCCGAACTGGCAGTACCTCGAGCGCGACGGCAACGAGGTGCGCTTCCACACGATCACCCGCGGCGACGCCAGCACCATCGTGTTGACCGTGACG
>JAPPHP010000393.1 GCA_028821035.1 Gammaproteobacteria bacterium
CCCAGCCGTCGCCGTACCGCGCCGCGCGTCGCAGCGCGTGCGGCGGGCCGCCACCGATCAGCACGGGAGGCTTGCGGGGCCGCGGCCGGAACAGGAACGGCTGGCCGTTCTCGGTGACCTCGTCTCCGGCGAAGCAGCGGTTCAGCAGGTCGAGCACGGTGTCGGCGATGCGCCCGCGCCGGCTCCGGTCCACGCCCAGCGCACGGAACTCCGGGCGCATCCAGCCCACGCCGGCCCCCAGGATCAGCCGCTCTCCCGACAGTTCCTGCAGCGACGCGATCTGTTTCACGGTCGGTAACGCCGGCCGGTACGGAAGGATCAGGACGCCCACGCCGAGCCGAATGCGCCGCGTCGCGCCGGCGAGCCAGGCCAGGGCGATGAGCGGGTCGATGTAACGCCCGCCCGAGCCCTCCGCGTCGTCCGGCGGGATGGCCAGATGATCGACCACCCAGACCGATTCGAGGCCGGCCTGCTCGGCGAACTCCGCGCACCCGCCCATGACGTCCGGCACCGCTCCCGCTCCCATGTTCCGTATCGTCGTCCCGAGGTGCATGTCTCCTCCCGCTTCCAGAGCCTGTTTCCCGACCCACGCGCTTCGCTTACGCTGGCGCACGCTCATGTTCCACGCCAGGACCATCGCCGTCCACGCCGCCGCGTTCGGCGGCGGCTTCGTCATCATGTCCCTGGAACTGCTCGGGGGACGGGTCCTCGCGCCTTGGTTCGGCGGCAGCATCCACGTCTGGGGCAGCATCATCACCGTCTTCATGGTGTCGCTGGCGGGCGGCTACCTCATCGGGGGACGGCTCTCGCTGCGGCGCCCGAGCCTCGACAGGCTCGCCGGGGCCTTCCTGTGCGCCGCCGTGGTTCTCTATCCCCTCGTGCACCTCGCGGAACCCGCCATGCGGTGGATCTTCGACGCGGTCGAGGACCCGCGGTACGGGTCCCTCGCCGCGTCACTGGTGCTCTTCGCCCTGCCCACCGTGCTCCTCGGCATGATCTCCCCCTACGCCGTGCGCCTGCTCGTGCGCAACGCGCCCGAATCGGGCAGGGTCGCGGGCACGCTGTACTTCGTCTCGACGCTCGGGAGCGCGGCCGGCACGCTCGGCACATCGTTCTACTTCGTGCTGTGGTTCGACGTGGACACGATCCTGAACGGGCTCGTCGCCACGCTCGTGGTACTGGCGGCCATCGCCTTCGCGGGGGGGCGCGCCCGATGACACCGAACCGCCGGCGAGCCGCGAGGATCGCGTCCCTGATGTGTCTCGCCGTGTGCATTGTCGCGAGTTGCGCCGACGCGCGGGTCGTCCACCGCGAGCCGTCGCTCTACCAGACCGTGCTCGTCACGGAGCGGGGCGCCACCGTGTGCCTCCAGTTCGAGGCGCGAACGGACAAGCGCAACCAGTCCTGCGTCGACCGGCGCCGGCCCCGCCGCATGGTGCTGCCCTACACGCGGATGCTGCTGGGCTCCCTGCTGTTGATCCCGGACCCGGAGCACATCCTGGTCATCGGGCTCGGGGGTGGGGTACTGCCCACCGCGTTCGCCGAACTGCTCCCGGACGCCCGCATCGACGTCGTCGAGATCGACCCCGTCGTGGTGGCGGTGGCCGAGCGGTTCTTCGGCTTCGATGCCACCGAGCGCGTACGCGTTTTCGTCTCCGACGCCCGGGTGTTCACCCGCCGGGCGCGCACTCGCGAACGCCGGTACGACCTGGTCGTGCTCGACGCCTTCGGCAGCGAGTACATTCCCGAACACCTCATGACCGTGGAGTACTTCCGCGAGACCGGTGACCTCCTCACCGCCCGCGGCGTCGTCGCCGCCAACACGTTCCAGGACAGCGGGCTCCGCGACCACGAGTCGGAGACCTGGTTCCAGGCGTTCGGGCCCTTCATCGAGTTCACGCGCGACGTCAGCCTGAACCGGATCCTCCTGGCATCGGCGGCGCCCCTCCCGAGCGCGTCTACGGTCGCCGAGCGGGCCCGGTCCTGGCGGCGGCGCATGGAGCCCTACGGCGTGTCCATCGTCGAGTTCCCGAGGACACTCGACCGGGACCCCCGCTGGGACCGCACCAGGGAGGCCCTCACCGACCAGTACTCCCCGGCCAACCTGCTGCGCTCGCGCCGATAGCCACGCTTGCCACACCCTCGAACGCCGCCTAACGTCTGCGGACCCTCGAAAGAGCACCCCATTCATGCCGACCTGGAGCTTCCCCTACCCTTCCCGGCGCGCTCCCGTCTTCGCCGCCAACGCCGTCGCCACGTCCCAGCCGCTCGCGACGGCCGCCGGCATCGAGGCGCTGCGCCGGGGCGGGAACGCGGTCGATGCCGCCCTCGCCGCCGCCATCACGCTGACGGTCGTCGAACCCAACATGAACGGGGTCGGCAGCGATGCGTTCGCCATGGTCTGGGACGGTGACCGCCTGCACGGTCTCAACGCCTCGGGCCGCGCGCCCGCCGCCTGGAACGCCGACCGGTTCGCCGGACGCACGCAGATGCCCGCCCAGGGTTGGGACACCGTCACGGTCCCCGGCGCGGTGAGCGCGTGGGTAACCCTGTCGGAGCGGTTCGGCGCCCTGCCCTTCGAGGCGCTCTTCGCCGAGCCCGTACGCTACGCGCGCGACGGCTTCCAGGTCGGGCACATCACCGCCGGGCACTGGCGGTTCGCGCTGGACACGTACGGGGAGTTCGAGCATTTCCTGGCCCACTTCGCTCCCGAGGGCCGGGCCCCCGCCCCGGGCGAGCGTTTCGCCCGGCCCGACCTCGCCGCCACGCTGGAATCGATCGCGGCGACGCGCGGCGACGCCTTCTACCGGGGCGCGCTGGCCGACGCCATCGCGGACACGGCGGCCGCGGAAGGCGGCGCGATGACTCGCGAAGACCTCGCAGCCCACACCGCCGACTGGGTCGATCCGATCGCCCAGGACTACGGCGCCCTGACCGTGCACGAGATTCCGCCCAACGGCCAGGGACTGGCGGCGCAGATCGCGCTGGCGATCCTCGGCCACCTCGGGCTGGCCGACCTGCCGCCGAACGGCGCGGAATCCGTGCACCGGCAGCTCGAGGCGATGAAGATCGCGATCCGGGCCGCGTTCGACCACTTCGCCGACCCGCGCGCCATGACCACGCCGCCGGAGGCCCTGCTCGAGCCGGGCTCCATTGCGCGGGCGGCGCGGAGCATCGTCGGCTCGGCGTCCGCCCCGCCTCCCGTGGCGCTGCCAGTGAGCCACGACACCGTGACGCTCACCGCGGCAGACGCGGACGGCCGCATGGTGAGCTTCATCCAGTCCAACTACATGGGGTTCGGGTCCGGCGTCGTCATTCCCGGCACGGGCATCGCCATGCAGAACCG
>JAPPHP010000317.1 GCA_028821035.1 Gammaproteobacteria bacterium
CGACGTCCTGCCCGATGTGGAACCAGGCCGTCCCGTTCTCCCGGAAGCCCTGGTTGCCCCGGTGGACGACATCCTCCATCGCGTCGACGAGCAACTCCCAGTCTTCGTCGGTCGGACCCTCGACCCGGGATCTCGGCTCGTCCAGGTCGAAACCGGGCCGGGCGCCATCGCTCTCGAGCAGCAGCCGGGGCGGGACCCAGCGGCCCCGGTTGGCGATGACCGCCGTCACGGTCGCAAGCTGGAGCGGCGTCACGAGCAGGTCGCCCTGCCCGATCCCCAGGTTGACGGAGTCGCCGTCGTACCAGCGTTCGCCCCGGTTCTCGAGCTTCCAGGCGCGCGACGGAAGCACGCCGGGCACCGCGTCCGCAACGTCCAGCGAGGTCACCTCGCCGTAGCCGAACTGGCCCGCGAAGGACGACAGCGCGTCCACGCCCATGCGCGCCGCGAGGTCGTAGAAGTACACGTTCGACGATCGGTAGATCGCCTTGCGCAGGTGCACGATCCCCTGCCCTCCGGCGTTCCCCTGGGTCCAGCTCCAGTCCCGGTACACCCGCTTCCCGCCGGGCAGGCGGAACTCGCCGGTGTCCACGATCGTCCGCTCCCAGTCGGTCGCGCCGGCGGCCAGGCCGCCCAGCGCCACCACGGGCTTGAACGTCGACCCCGGAGCGTAGCGCCCCTTCACGGCGCGGTTGAACAGCGGCGCGTCCCGGGAGGTCGCCAGTTCCTCGTAGAGATCCGCGCGGATGCCGGTGACGAAGAGATTGGGGTCGTAGCCCGGGTTGCTCACCAGGGCCAGGATGCCCCCCGACCTGGGCTCGATCGCGACCACGGCGCCCCTGCGCCCGTCGAGGGCATCGCGCGCCGCGGCCTGCAGGAAGCTGTCCAGATGCAGGGTGACGTCGCGTCCCACCACCGCCGGCGTCTCGTCGAGGATGCGGTGAATGCGCCCCCGCGCGTCGATCTCGATGTGCTGCCAGCCGACCTCACCGTGCAGCACGTCCTCGTAGAACTTCTCCACGCCGAGGCGTCCGACGAACTTCACGCCCCGGTAACGCCGCGGGTCGAGGCGCTTGGCGTCCTCCTCGTTGACTCGCCGAACCGAGCCCACCGCATGGGCCATGAGGTCGCCGAGCGGGTAGTACCGAACGTTCTCCTGCGTGATCTCGACGCCGGGCCACCGGTGTCCGTTGACCTTCACCCGCGCCACCTCGTCCTCCGCGAGGTTCATCCGCAGCGCCACCGGTTCGAAGGGACGGCGCCGCCTCAGGCGCTCGCGGAACTCCTCGACATGGCGGTCGGAGATCTCGACCAGTTCCCGCAGTTCGCCGATCACGCCGTCCGGGTCGTCGATCAGCTCCGTCACCAGGTTGAGCGACCGGGCCGGGCGGTTGTCCGCCAGGAGCACGCCGTGACGGTCGTAAATCAGGCCGCGGTCCGGGGGCAGCGCCCGCACCTGGATGCGGTTGTCGTCCGAGCGGATGCTGTAGGAGTCGTGCTCGAACACCTGGAGCTGGACCAGGCGCGCCAGCAGGCCGAGCACCAGGGCCAGCGCGATCAGGAACACGACGAGGGTCCGGACCGTGAAGGAACTGCTCTCGCCGGCGAGGTTCCTGACGTCCAGCGGATCGCTCATGCCCGAGCTCCTTTCGAGGCCCGCTCGCCCTGGACGATCCCCGCTCCCCGGTGATAGGGATGCCCGGCCAGGATCGTCGAGGCCCGGTAGAACTGCTCTGCCACCATTACGCGGGCCAGCCCGTGAGGAAAGGTAAGCGGCGACAGGGACCAGGTGAAGTCGGCGCGCGCGAGCACGGCGTCTCCCAACCCGCTCGCGCCCCCGATCACCAACGTGACGTCGCGGCCGTCCATGCGCCATTCCCCGAGCTTGGCCGCGAAGCGCTCGGTCGACAGCGCCTGTCCCTTCGAGTCGAGCACTACCACGCGCTCGCGCACGCCGATTCGGCGCAGCAAGCGGGTCGCCTCCGCTTCGCGCCCGCGCCGCCCGCCGACGGCGCCCGGAGCCGGGGCGACCGCTTCGAGTGCGAGCCCCGTCCCGCGCGGCAGGCGTCGCACGTACTCGGAGAAGCCGTCATTCACCCAGCGCGGCTGCCGCGTCCCCACCGCCAGCACGCGCACTTTCATCTGTGGGGGCACGCGCATCTGTGGGGGCACGCGCATCTGTGCGGGCACGTGCATCTGTGCGGGCACGTGCATCTGTGCGGGCACGTGCATCTGTGCGGGCACGCGTGCGGGCGCCCGTTTACCTGCACGCTCAGGCGAGCGCCCCGTCGCGCTCGGGGGCATCCGACGCTTCGTCCCGCGCCGCGCCCGCCTCGCTCCACAGGCGCTCGAGGTCGTAGAACGCGCGTGTGTCCGCCTGCATGACGTGCACGACGACATCGCCGAGGTCGACCAGTACCCACGTGCCGGTGCTTTCGCCTTCGATGCCGAGGACATGTACCGCGCATCGCCGCGCCGTCTCGCGGAGGCTGTCGACGAGGGCACGGACGTGGCGCGCCGAGGTCCCGCTGGCCAACACCATGTAGTCCGTCACGTCCGTCAGTTTCGTGACGTCGAGGGCGAGGATGCTCCGCCCCTTGCGATCGTCGAGCGACGCGACGATCAGGTCGCGCAGCTCGACCGGAGACATGGCTCGATGTGCAGGTCAACCACCGTAGAAACCACGCTGTCTAATATAGTTCCACACGGCGGGGGTAAGCAATCCGGAAGCGTCCTCTGAAGCGGCGATCGACGTGCGTACGCGTGTTGCGGAAATGTCGAGCATGGGCGTGCGTGCGAGGAACAGCAGCCCCGCGGCCTGGCGGGCCAACGCCGCCGCATCGCCGGTCGCGCGAAACCCTGGGAGGACCGTGACGGCGGCCGGCGGCCGCGGCAGTACGGCGAGGTGACAGGCCGCGGCGAACGCCTCGTACTCGTGCCACGTGCGGAACGCGTCGAGACCGTCACTGCCCAGGATCCAGACCACCGTCTCGCCGCGGGCGCGGAACGCCTCGATGGTGTCGATCGAGTAAGAGGGCCCCCGGCGTTGCAGTTCCAGGTCCGAGGCCTCGATCCCGGCATCTTCCGCGGCAGCCAGTTGCAGCATCCGCCAGCGGTCTTCCGCCGACGCCACCGCGGACCGATGCGGCGGGCGTGCCGACAGGACGAGGGTGACGGAGTCGAGGCCGAGTTCCCGCCGCACCGCCCGCGCGCCATGCAGGTGGCCGACGTGGACCGGATCGAACGTACCGCCCAGAATCGCGCGCAACGCCATGACCCGACCCGTTGCCCGGAGCGTCCCGTCCGCGGGCACGCCCTCAGCGGTGGCGGACCTCGCCGTTGCCGAG
>JAPPHP010000052.1 GCA_028821035.1 Gammaproteobacteria bacterium
TGTGGCCTCACTGGCTCGCGAGATTCACGACCAGGCAGGCCCCTCCCTTGTACTGGTCGAACGGTACCGGTTCGCCGGTGATGGCGTTCATGGTGAAGTCGTGGAACTCGGACATCCGGGCTCTCCTGTCTGCTTGATCTGTCGCTGGCGGCGCCGGGCCTATTCCTCGTTGAACGTCGCGAGGTTCTTGAATGCGTCGAGCACCTTGCCCCCGAAACGCTCGTCGATTTCCCGGCCGACGCTGGGCGGTACGCAGACGTCGTCGCGCGCGTCCACGGCGCCCGTGATCACCGTCAGCAGCACGGCGTTCTCCTCGCCGGCGTTGCGGAACCCGCGGTAAGCGCCCGGCGGACACGAGAACGTGTCCCACTTGCCGAGCGTCACCGTCTCCTCTCCCTCCGGGCCGACCCGGAACTCGATGGTGCCGTCGAGCACCACGAAGGTCTCGTAGGTGTTGTCGTGCGCGTGGAGGCAGGGACCCTGTCCGGGCGGCATGATCGAGACGTTCATGGTCGTGCCGGCCGCCCCGTAGATCGCCGCGGTCTTGCCGAAGGGGTTCTTGGTCTGCTCGATGATGATCGGCCGCAGGTCGCGGGCGAAGATGACGTCCATGGCGTCCTGGGGCACCCAGTCGAGTTCCTGCGCCGTGGACATCGGCTTGAGGTCGCCGAACCGCGCCACGCGGCCCCGGATCTCCTCGGCGGTCATGCTTCGTTTCGGTTCCATGTTCGGTTCCATGTCGCTTCGTTCCTCCCGATTCCGTCAGGCCCCGGGCCTCATCCCCAGAGCCGTTCCGTCGCGATGGCCGCGCCGTCCGCCATGGTCTTCATCTTCGCCCAGACCACGTCGGGCGCGACCATGGTATAGCCGGCGAACGTGGAGAACCCGCAGTCGGTATTGGCGATCACCCGTTCCCGGTCGCCGATCACGTCCACCCAGTGGCACAGGCGGTTGGCCACCACCTCCGGGTGTTCCAGCATGTTGGTGGTGACGTCGATGACCCCCGGGAACATGACCATGTCCTCGGGCAGCGGCATCTCACGGAACAGCTCTACCTCGTGTGCATGGCGCGGGTTGGCGCAGGCCAGCGACAGGCCGCCTACCCGGGCCTGGTAGATGATGGGCAGGATCGACACGAGGTCCACGTCATCGCAGTGCGGCCCGTCCCAGTTGCCCCAGCAGACGTGTAGGCGCACCCGGTCTTTCGGAATGTTCTCAAGCGCCTCGTTCAACGCCGCCACGTGCACTTCCATGCGCGCCTGGAACTCCGCGAGGGGCCGGTCGACGAACAGGATCTGGCGTTCGAGGGCCAGGTCCGGCGCATCGAGCTGCAGGATGTGTCCCCGGGAGACGATGTACTCGTATTCGCGCCGGAGTTCCCGGGCCAGGGCGAAGACGTAGTCCTCGTCCCGCGGATACGCCGGGTTGTCCGGATTGCGCAGCAGCGTGGTCGCGAGGATCCCGGGCGTGACGGCGGTGACGAAGGTTCCCGCGAAACCGCCGCTCGCTTCCGGCTCCGCGGCGAGCGCGTCCGCGAACAGGTCCAGCTCCTCCGTCGCCTGGGTCAGTTCCGGGTCGTAGCGCACCTCGTCCACGCATTCCGGCGTCTGCCACACCGATGCCGACTTGCCAGCGGTGGACTGTCCCGCGGACCGGCTGACCACCAGTTCGGCGTAACCCGGGAACTTGGCGAAGTCGGTCACGGTCCCGCGCTGCGCCACGCCGCCGAACCCGGTCATCCGGTCCTTGGCGTAGAACGAGAAGCCGATGCGCGGCAACTCGCCGTCGCCAGCGATGTCGATGCCCGCCGCCGCCTGCTCGCGCACCGCTTCCCTGAGCCCATCGAGCACCTCCGCCTGGAAGGCCCCGCGGTCGACCTCTTCGCCGGCTTCCGCCTGTCCGAGCATGTCGAGCAGGGCCGGGGAACGCGGCAGGCTGCCGACATGCGTGACCAGGATTCGATCGTTGCTGTAGTGCATGGTTACCCCGTCCAGGCGCGACCCGCCTTGCGGATCGCTTCGATGTAGTTGTCGAAGTAGGCCATCTTGATGTCGATGGCGCGTTGCGCGTCGCCGGCGAGGAGGGCTTCCGTCGCCTCCGCGTAAGCCCTGACTACCCGACCCCGGTCGATGGTCGGGTGGAGGTTGGCGACCTCCCGGTGCACCAGCCCGAGGTGCAGCCTCTGGATCAGCACCGTCAGGTAGTGGTTTCCGGCGATGTCGTGCAGCACGAAGTAGTAGTGCGTGACCGCCTGCAGCAGGTCCGTGATGGGGGCCTCCTCAAGAGCTCGCACCTGCTCGACGGCAGCGAGGATGCGTTCGCGGTTGGCGGCGTCCTTGAGGGCCGGGGCGCCCAGCGTCAGGCTCATGTAGACGACGCCTTTCGCGGCCTGGTAGATCTGCACGATCTCCTCCGCGGATAGCCGCTTGACCACGGCGCCCCGGTACGGCCGGACTTCCACCAGGCCTTCGCCGGCAAGCAGCCGCAAGGCCTCCCGGACCGGGCCCACGCCGAGCCCCGAGTTGGCCGCCACCTCGGCCTCGACCAGCCGCTGGCCCGGCAGGTAGAGCCCATTGCGGATGCCGTCCTCGATGTGCTCGACGGCCTGTTCCATGCGGTGGCGGCCCTGGGCCCTCGCTCCCGCGGAACCGCGCTGGATCGGGGCGACGCTCGTCATGGTCGGATCATACAATCATCATTGAAACAATCTATGATTTCCTTCTCCATTTG
Source organism: Gammaproteobacteria bacterium (assembly GCA_028821035.1). GTDB lineage: Bacteria > Pseudomonadota > Gammaproteobacteria > Pseudomonadales > Azotimanducaceae > VXNE01. The sequence continues at coordinate 2,731 of JAPPHP010000052.1, forward strand.
GCCGGAGACAGCCGTGAGAAGTCGCGTGATCGGTATCGGCGTCGCCGCCAGTGCATTGCTGGGCGGTTGCGATGCCGGGCACGAACGGGCCGGAGACGCCGTAGCGGCAACCGCCGACACCCAGCAGACCGTCCAACTGGCGGTCGGTGAACCCGTTCGCATCGGCACCGGAGTATCTCCGCTCGACGGCGACTGCGGGAAGCTGAGCGACGGCTACACCTACCCGGACGACACCGAGACGGACCCGCGCATCGCGATTTCCCCCACCGATCCCGCACGTATCGCGGTCGCCTTCATGCGCGATCCGGTGCTTGCGATCTCGGCCGCGACTTCCGAAGACGGCGGCGCGACCTGGCATGAGGCGGAACCTCCGGGCCTGTCGCCCTGCACCGGAACGTCCTACAACAGCTACGGCGACCAGGACCTCGCCGCCGGCATCGACGACCGCCTGTACCTCGTATCGGTCCAGGGCGATTTCACTCCGGAGGGACAACCGCTGGTGCTGGGCGAAGAGTTCTGGATGAACAGCGCCGTGACGGTGTCGACCTCCACGGACTTCGGCCGCACCTGGTCGCAGCCCCGAATCGTCTCGCCTCTCGGGGAGTACC
>JAPPHP010000147.1 GCA_028821035.1 Gammaproteobacteria bacterium
GGCCCGGACAGTCCCACCAATGGCCTTCAGCCCCCGATCTACACCGACGGCTACGGCGACGAGGTCGGCAACGTGGGGCAGGACGGATGCGTCCCCGTACCCACCGGTCCTGGTCTCGGCGTGACCTACGATGTCGATCGGATCAACAGCGGGGAAGTCGGCAGGGTCGAGATTCGCTAGCGACGCGCCTCCATAGCGTCCAGCTCGGGCAGCGCCGACTTCCGGCAGCACGAGGAATATGGTGAAGAGAGCGCAGGGGACACCCACCTGGAAGAGCGAAGGGGACACCCACCTGGCGAAGGATCGGCCGGCGGACTGCACCTCAGGCAAGGGGGCCAAGGGGACGCCTGCCTGGCGGCGGGCCCCGGACAGCTGGCAGAGCGTCGCGCTAAAGCATGAAGAAACGCGTAGGACACACCTGGAGGAGTGACCCGGACGCGGCCGGGTACGCCATCGGTGCTGATGCCAGCCGCGAATGGGCGCTGTGGTGACGTGTGTTCGCGGCTGCGCGTGGAGTCGTGGGGCATGCCCGCCGGGAGATTGCGCGCAGGCGCGGCCGCGTCAACCGCCCTTCGGACGCCTGTCGATCCCGGTCGTCGATGCCGCGTTCCTGCGCCCCGCCCGCGCGCGCGGCATGCCCGCACAGGTCTGGACGGTGGACAAGAAGGCGGGGATGGCGCGCCTGCTCGACCTCGGCGTGGACGGCATTCTGAGCGACCGGGTGACGGTGTTGAAAAGGGTGTTCGAAGGCTCGGCCTGACCTTGGCGCTTCATCGGGCTACAGTAGTGCCTTCCGTCTCACCGTGTGGGGTTGACCGATGACCATGAGGCAGTTGGGCGCGTGGGTTCTCGCAGTACTCGTGGCCGGCCCGGCCCTGGCCGGAGGGCAGGCGATCGACGCCGACGACTACCCGTCCCTCGACGCCAGGCAGATCGGCCATCTACGACATTTCGTGAAGCTCTCCCGGCAATTGCCCGGTGACTGGTCCGAAATGGGTGAGTACGCCAGTCACACTTCCGAGAAGCCCTATCGGTACCAACTGGCGTTCATGCTGTACGCGGCGGCTTCCGTTCAGTTCAACGTCACGCCGGCCTATCGCGAGCTCTACCAGGACCTCATCGGCAGGCTCATGGTGCAACTCCGGCATTACGACATCTGGGGCAACTGGGTCAACGCCAGCCGCGGCGGCGGGTGGTCGGACCCGAAGCCACTCAGTGAACTCGACGTGGGCTGGATCGACCCCGTCAAAAGACACAACATCATGTACAGCGCACACCTCTTCCAGGGCGCCGCGACGCATGAGGCGCTCTACCGTACGGGGGAGTTCATGCAGCCGGGCTCGCTGACGCTGGTCTGGCCGCAAACCCTGTGGGGTCCGGGTGCGACGAAGTTCGAGTACAGCCTGCCGAAAATCGCGGACAACTTCATTGCGCAGTTCCGCGAGAACGACTACATGGGCATTCCCTGTGAACCCAACGCCCTTTTTCCCGAATGTCCCCAGCATGCGCTCCTGGGGCTGATCCTCTACGACCGGGTCGCGGGTACGGAATACTCCACCGAGATCATGCCGCGTTACATGCGGCAGTTCGAAGAACTCAAGTATCTCGACGAGGAGACCGGTTCCTTCATGGCGGCGTGGAAGGTCAAGCAGGGCGAACCGTTCTACTTCGCCAGCGGCATCGACGGCTGGACCGGAACGTTCATGCACGCGTGGGCGCCCGAGTACATACAGCGTGTGTATCCGCGCCAGAGAGACCTGCACGTCGACGCGTTGTTGAGCAGCACGGAAGCGCCCGGCGAACCGCCCGCCGCCACCTCCAGCCTGCTTGGATTCATGGCCATGATGGCATCGGAAGTGGGCGACGCGGAGACCGTCGACAGGATCCTGGATCACGCCGACAGGCACTATCGGCCCGTGTGGCGCGAGGGTCGGTACTACTACCCGAGAAACGACGGCCCGGTCAGCGACGAGGACGATCACCTGGCCGTCACCGCGACCGCCGGCAACGCGATGCTGCCGTTCGCCAGGCTCAACCCCGCGAACGGCCTGTTCCGCCTGCACAACGAGACGTGGCCGGAGTCGTACTTCGAGCAACCCTACATCGCCGCGGTGGACCTGGGCGCGGTGGGTGTCCGCCAGGCGATCTACGACGCCGAGCGCGAGACGTTGGTCGTCGGTCTGGAACCGGGGCCGCTGAAGCTTGCCGAGACACGGTTCGAGGTGCGCAATCTCGACCGCGGAACTGCCTGGGACCTGTTCCAGGATGGCAGGTTCGTGGCCACCATCGCGGAAGGCGCCCCCTTGGCGGAACACGGAGTCGAATGGCAGGAGGGAGAGCCCGTTCGGATTTCCGTGGACGCGACCGCGCCCGTCAGCATGGTGCTGCGGAAGAGTCCTGAAGGACAGGCCGTCGCGGGCCTATAGACACGGGCACCGTCCGATGCGGGTCAGGGACTGCGTCATCGTCCTTGCGGCGGTGGCCGCGGCGTTCGTGGCGGGGCGCTACTGGTTCCCGTCAGCCGCATCAGTGACCGCCTACCTCGAAGAGCATCCCGAGTTCCTCGCGGACCGGCCCGAGCTGGTCGACCTCGCGCGGCCGTGGGCTGAAGCGCGCGCCACGGAACGGCGCCGGCAACAGCGCCGGGACCTGGTGGCGACGACCTGGGCAGGTTTCCTGACGGCGGATTCCACGCCCCGGTTCGGAGCCGCTACGGACCCCGTGGCGATCGTGGAGTTCGCGGACTTCGCCTGCATTCCCTGCAAGGCGAGCGCCGACCGGCTGGCGTCCCTGGCGGGCTCCAACCCGGACACCCAGATCGTCAAGGTGTACGTGCCGTCAGGAGACGAAGGCGCTGAACTGGCCGCCCGCGTCGCGATCGCCGTGTGGCAGCACTCCGCGGCGGACTACCCGGAGGTGCATGCCGATCTCATGGCGACGCCCGTTGCGGGCCTCGATGCTCGGGCGAGACTCTGGTTGGAGGAGCCCAGGTTCGCGGGAGGCGACCTGTGGAGGGCCGTGGGCGGCGAGTCGGTGATCGCCTCCCTGCAGCACGGCCGCGCGCTGTTCGAGGCCCTGGACGTCCGCGTGGTGCCTTCGTTTCTTATCGACGGGCAGTTGCTGGCCGGGCCGGTCGCGACCGCCGAGCTTCAGCACGCGATCGACGCGGCGCGGTCAGCGGCGCGTTGAGGCGCGTCGACTTGCCCCGGGGCAGGACCAGGGACCCGCTCCGGACAGCCATGCGAACCGTTTAGACTGTACCCATCCCGACGGGCAAGGAACCCTCAGCATGTGCGACGAAACGACGGAACGGGACATCGACGC
>JAPPHP010000419.1 GCA_028821035.1 Gammaproteobacteria bacterium
GCCTGGAACTGCTCCTCGAGCGCGACGACGCGCGCTACTGGCCGACCCACGGCCCCGCCATCACGGCCCCGAAACCGCACGTCGGGGCGTTCATCGCACACCGCGTCGAGCGGGAGGAGCAGATCAAGGCGTGCCTTGCCGACGGCGTGCCGCGCATCCGCGAGATGGTGCCGACGATGTACGCGGACCTGCCGGAGTTCATGTATCCCGCCGCGGCGCGCAGCGTGTTCGCGGCCATGGTCTACCTCGTCGAGCGCGGCGAGGTGACCTGCCGCGGGGAGATCGCGGTGGACGCGGAGTACGCGCTCCCTGCGTGAGGGCGCCGGACCACGCGGGAGGCAGTCAGGGCTCGTGTAGCAGCGCCGTGACGCGGTCACGGAGTGCAGCGCCTTCGTTTGCGTCCATGATCGACTCGCCGACGACGGCCAGTTGGTCCCAATCGGCGATCTCTTCGAGCAGCAGGCCGACCTCCTCGGCGATCCGGGGGCCGAATCGCCGGGCCACCATTCGCTTCAGCATGACACGTTGGCGGAGCAGGGCTTCCGCGAGCCCCTCCGCGACCCCCTCCGCGACCCCCTCCGCGTGTCCCTCCGCATGTCCCTCCGCATGTCCCCTGGCGTGGCCCTCGGCGTGGCCGCTGGCCATCGCCTCGCGCCGCCACTCCTCGATCGTCTCGTCCAGTCTGGACGTCAGTACGGTTACGTCCTGCATCGCCAGCAGCTCCTCCATGCCCGGCAGGTTCAGATTGTAGCGTTGGCTCAGCCGCCTCAGCCATCGGCCGACGGTGTCACCCAGATCGTCGTCGCCCAGGTTCCGGGCCGTGTCCCATAGCGGCGCGACGAAGTCCGCCCTTTCCCGTGCGTACTCGATCCCGATGATCATCGACATCACGTTACCCGGCAGGTGCGGCCGGCCGCGGTGGGCGACGAAGTCGAGTGGCCAGTAGCCCCAGGGATAGAACGCTCCGAGTTCCGTCGGGACCACCGGCCGTAGACCCAGCGAAGGCGGCAGGTTCACCAACGCGGCCGCGGACGTCTGGGCGGTCCACCGCGAGGGCCCGTTGTGCAGCACGACACAAAGCACAGGGCACGGCTCGCCGTCCCGGACCGCTCCCTGCGACCTCAGTTCGCGCAACAGCTCACCGCCCTGTTCCAGAAAGCGCAGCGCCATCTGGCCGTCGCGCCGGGACTGGAACTCCAGGCTGACCAGGAGGAACGCCGGGTACCCCCGCGACCGCCCGGCCTCGCTGAAGGCGACCTGCCAGACCTGGTCTCCCCGGCGCAGGCGAAAGTCGCGCGTCACCCACTCCATGGAGATCTTGCGCAGCGTGTCCAGGTCCAGGGAGTCGATCAGTTCACGCGGGAGGGGGCCGTGTGGCTCGGCCAGGTAGCCCTGCAGCATGTCGCGGAGCGTGCGCTGGTGGCAGCACAGCGCCTTGTAGATCGGGTCGAACGGGAACCGCGGCCCGGCGGACTCCGTCTCGTTGGTGGCGTTTTCCATTGCGGCCACCGTACGTGAGCGGGGCGGTCGCCGGCGTCGGCCGATCTCTCCCTTCCAAGTAGGACATCGCCCCGCCGGGCAGGCAGCGATGACCTACGCCCGTGGCGCCAACCGGTCCTGCTCGTCCGTGCGAATGGGTGCGGAGGCTTCCGCCGCGAGTGGCAGTTCCACCATGATGGCGACCCCGGTGCCGTCGACGAGGTTGAGCGCCCGCACGGTGCCGCCGTGGTGTTCGGCGATCGCGCGCACCACGTAGAGCCCGAGCCCGAAGTGCATGCGGCTGTGCGGCCCGCGGTGGCTGACCATGGACTCGAAGAGGGACGCCTCCCCGGTGTCGGGCAGGATCGGTCCGCGGTTGGCGACCGTGATGCGCAGAAAGTCCCGCTCCGCGTCGAGCTGCACCTTGATCGGGCTGTTGGCGTGGTGGAAGTCGATCGCGTTGTCGACGATCTTGTCGAGCATTTGCTCGATCCGGTAGTCGGCGACGCGGGCGTAGACCGGGTGCGGGACGCCCCGAAAGACGATGGCGTGCCCCTGCTGGGACAGCCGCAGGTTGGCGACGTAGTCGCCGAGCAGCCGGCCGATGTCGACGACCTCGAAGTCGTCCGCCACCAGCGACTCTTCCAGGTTCGCCGCGTCGGCCAGGTTCTGCACGATCGAACCGATGCGGAGCACGCCGCGCCGGGCGCTCTTGAGGTACTTCTCGTCCCCCTCCTCGACACGGTCGGCGAGGCTCTCGAGGGAGGTGCTCAACACGTTGAGGGGATTGTTGATCTCGTGCCGAAGCGTGCGCGGCATCTTCTCGAGGAACGTGTTGTGCTGGTGCAGGCGCGTCAGCATCGTCGAGATGCTGCGCGACAGGTCGCCGATCTCGTCCCCGGCGCTGCGCTCGGACTGTAGCGACTGCTTGCGCAGGCGCCCGTAGCGGTCGATCGCACGGGCCGCCTCGCGGCGCAGGTTGCGGATGCGCCACGCGAGCCGCCCGGAGAACGCCGCCATGGCCAGGAACACGGCCAGCAGACACGACACGGCGACCACCATCACTTCCTCCAGGGCTTCGCGCTGGAAGGTGAGGATGTGGTCGATGTCCTGCTCGACCACGACGGCGCCGAGCACGGTGGTGTCCTTCGAGACGATGGGGTGCGCTGCCACGATGATCTCGATGTCGTCCTCCACGAGCCGGCGCGCGGTGATCGGTTCTCCGGCGAGGGCGGCGGCGATGGCCTCTTCCGCCAGCGCCTCGGACCGGGCCCGGTCGGCGGACGGGTCCTCGGACGTCCCTGCGACGCCCTCGATCCAGAGCCGGATGTCCTGGAACCACTCGCGTACCCGGAGCGTCCAGTCGGCCGGCATGTCCGGCGCGGCCTCGGTCCGATAGCTGCCGGTGTCGGCCCGCACCCGGTGCTGTGCGTCGATGACCTGGATGCGCGCCCCCGAGTAGCCGAGCCCCTCGATGAGCTGCAGCACCTCGGGCGAGCGGTAGACGACGAGGTTGAAGCCTTCCTTGCCGGCGGTCGGCAGCGTCTGGGTGATGGCGCGGATCTCGCGGCTTTCCGGGTCGTCGACGTCGACGAAGGAGAGACCGAGATAGCGCCGCGAGCCGAGCAGCGCGAGCGGCATGCGGAACTCGAGCTGAAAGCCGCCGTCCGCCGGGCCCCCGGAGGCGGTCACGTAGCCCTTGATCTGCGTTTCCGGGGCGCCCGTCTCGGCGAAGTGCCAGTCTGGCTGCATCCAGTAGGTGGTCGTGACCCCGGGTTCCTGGAGGGTGATGGCGGCGCGGCCTTCCTCGCCGTTCGGCCGGATGA
>JAPPHP010000240.1:0-2961 GCA_028821035.1 Gammaproteobacteria bacterium
ACCCACTCCGCTTCCGTCCAGGCAAGGCTTCGCGGCGCCTCCGGTCTGCACATTGCCGGCCCGGACACCATGCATTCGGCATGGCCTGTCGATTCCTGAAAAACCGACCCAAGGGAGCGATTGCACGCCGTCGCGATTTGGCGGAACCTGTCACCAGGACAACTGCAGATCGGAGCCCGCGACATGACCATCCATATCGGCGCCAAGCCCGGCGACATCGCCGACACCGTTCTATTGCCGGGCGACCCCTTGCGTGCCAGGTGGGCGGCGGAGGAGTTTCTCGACGAGCCCAGACTGGTCAACGAGGTGCGCGGCATGCTTGGATTCACGGGCAGGTGGAACGGGCGTCCGGTCACGATCCACGGCTCGGGCATGGGCATGCCATCGCTCTCGATCTACGCCAACGAGCTCATCCGCGACTACGGCGCCAAGACGCTGATCCGCATCGGCTCTTGCGGCAGCATGCAGGAAGACGTGAAGCTTCGCGACATCGTCATCGCGATGACCGCGTCCTCGATGGAGACGCCGTCGAGGGGGATGTTTCGGGAGTTGAGTTTCGCGCCCTGTGCCGACTGGGCACTTCTCCGTGCAGCCGTTCAAGCCGCCGAAGGGACCGGCGTGCCCACGCATGTCGGCGGCATCTACTCGTCAAACACATTCTACGACGAGCGTCCCGACCTTAACGAGCAGATGACCCGCCACGGCATACTGGCCGTCGAGATGGAAGCTGCGGAACTCTACACTGTCGCCGCGCGCCACGGAGCGCGGACGCTCGCAGTCCTGACCGTTTCGGATCATCTGCAGACCGGCGAGGCGCTGGACTCGGAGAGCCGCGAGAAGTCCTTTGGCGACATGGTCCGGATCGCACTTGAGGCGGCCTTTTCCACCTGACGTTGCGTACCAAAAGTGATGAACAAGGAGATTCTCACGTATCCTGCAAAACTCTGGAACATTTGACCGACAATATGGCGGCACTTGACCGGCAGACCCTGCCGCACTTGACGAAAAGTCCTGCAACACTTGACGGCGAATCCCGCGGCATTTGACGCCCACGTCCCGTTCCCGGCACCCGGCCCGCGCTCACGGCAGGGCGTCGGGCAACCCGGTCACGGCCCGTGTCCGCGCAATTCCGGCGCGGCGTCCTCGCGATTCAGCTCGGAGAGAACCGACAGGAGGACCCGTCGCTGTTCCGGAAGGACCTGCAAGGCGACTTTCCAGATTTTCTCCGGATCGGTGCTGTCATATTCACGGACCAGAAGGTTGCCGCGACGAACGGATTCCGTCAGGTCCGGTATCCGCTCGGCCAGTTCAGGCGAGTTTTCCTCGAGGCCGGCGAGAGCTGCGCCAAAGGTCGTGAGTTGCCGCTCGACGGCCCTCTGCAGCAGGTCGCTGGCCAGGAAGCCGTCGAGATCGATTCCCTGGACGTAGTCCATGATCTTTCCGGCCGCCCGTTGCGCCTCCTCCAGGTAGACCCGGGGATCACGCTTCATGCACGGGCTTACGTCACTTGCCGCTGTCGGGCCGGGCTGACATCCCGGATCGCTCTCCACGCCGCGCGCATCGTACACGACCTCGCGGCACTGGTTGACGCTGGCCCGCAAGTACTTGTTGTCAGGCAATGCCATGACCAGATCGACTTCACGGCCCAGTACCGCGGCAAGGTCGCCTTGCAACGCGAAGTGCCGCCGGAGGAAAGGGCCCAGATCCTGCGACTCGTACTCCACCAGGAAGTCCACGTCGCTGGTGACCGGGTCGAAGTCGGTCCCGCGCGCGGCCGAGCCGAAGACCTCGAGCCGGTTCACGCCGTGGCTGCGGCACAGTTCGGCGATCTCCTCTCTTCTGCTGGCGATCTCTGCGTGCATGGCCCTGCGCCTCCGTGCTGCCGGCATGCGTACCGTCACCGGGATAACAGCCCGAACGGCCGGATTCCACGACGTTCCCGGCGACGTTGGCCCCGTGTCGCCCTGCCCCCGCGATGCCGGAGATCCGGCGTCGCGAACGCGGACCCCGTCATCAGTCGCGCTCCGCACCGAGGTAGCGTTCCCGCCATGGCGACGGCTCGGTGCGCCAGGACTTGCCGTGGAGCTGCTGGACGGCCTTGACGACCTGCTCCCGATCCGCCTCGTCGGGCAGGCGCTCCAGGTCCGCTCCCCTGCCCCGGGCCAGCTCACGCACCTCCGCAGCGGTGAAGCTGCGGTAGATTCGCCGAAGGAGCGACCGATCCTGGAATGACTCCCGGGACTTCGGCCCTTCCCGCAGCTCCGCGACGAGGGCCTGCCGCTCCTTCCGGATGCCGTCCGCAGCGAGAGTCGTTCCCCGTTCCAGGGCCTCCGCCATTGCCAGTGCCAGGGCGTGCCGCTTCGTGCCGTGCGTCGCGACGACGGCGCGCGCCACGCGAAGCTCGATCTCCGTGGGCAGCGGCTCCTCGTGGTGGAGACGGCGCATCCCCTTGGCGACGGTGGCCTTGTAGGAGTCAATGTCCGCCTGCGCCGGGTAGTCCGGGTTTCCGTCAAAGCGGGCCCGGACCTCGAAGATCTCGCCGATGCCGATCTCCCGCGCCGCCGCGACCCGGACGTCTGTCTCCGCCCGCCTGCGCGCGATCCCGAACGCGAGCTCGTCGACCTCGGCCTCCGGGACGTTGTGGGCAAGCATGGAGTCCCGGAGGACCGCCTCGACGTCGCGGGGCAGCGTGCTCCGGTGCACGGGCGCCTTCGCGTCAACGCGCTCGCTGACGGCGCAGGAGAGCACGAGCACGTCATCGGCCAGACGCGGGTCGGGCGCCGTGTCCTGGCGCGCGGGGACGGGGCCGGTGCGGAATGCCTCCGCGATCCGCTTCCTGCCGTCCGTTCCGAAGCCAGCAAGGCCCTCGGGCACCGCTCGTTCCGGATCGCGCAGCGCATCCAGCTGCTCGAGGCTAAGGGAGCGCGCCAGTTCCTCGAAAGTCTCCCGCGCCCCCGACCG
>JAPPHP010000240.1:2971-3298 GCA_028821035.1 Gammaproteobacteria bacterium
CCAGCATCGCGCCAATGACGGGGAGCGGTTCGGGTTCCGGCCGCTTCGCCGGATCGTCCAGCGGCGCGAAGATCTGCAGATGGCGGGACACGTCGCGCCGCGTGTCGCGGTCGACGTTCGCCAGGCTCGGCGGCAGCGGCAGCCGCAGGTCGTGAAGAGCCAGGATCTCGCCCTGCGTGAAGCACTTCGTCATGCGTTCGCCCAGGTCGGGCTGCGGCTCCGGCGCGTGGCCCGAAGTTGCCAGCTCCGCGAGCAGGTCGGCGCGCGCGGAGCGGAGCGCGCCCGCCTCCGGCAGCGGCCCGGCGGCGGCGGCCTCCCGGACGGCAG
>JAPPHP010000094.1 GCA_028821035.1 Gammaproteobacteria bacterium
GTGGTCGGCCGCCGCAACGCCGGCCTGGTCGCATTCCACGTGGACTGGCAGGACCTCGAGGTGAACCTGCATGCCATGGTCTCGTTCACCGGGCGCCTGCTCGTCGACGAGGAGGGCCACGACGCCATCCACACGGTCTGGGTGCTGGCGCGGGAGTACGAGGACCAGGCCCAGACGTATCCGACGGAAGCCTGGAACGCCTTTCTCACGAACGCGGACACTTGGCGACGGGTCTGACCGGAACGCCGCCGGCCCTCTGCTAACATCCGGCGCTTTGGCGCACGGGCAGGGGCGGAGGACTCCATGGCATACGACGCGTTCGATCTCTCCGGCAAGGTGGCCGTCGTCACGGGCGGCAACGGCGGCATCGGCCTGGGGTTCGCAAAGGCGGTAGCGGCCGCCGGCGCCGACGTCAGCATCTGGGGCACGAACCCGGAGAAGAACGCGGCCGCCGAGAAGGAACTCCAGGAGATCAACCCGTCGGCGTCCGCCACGATCTGCGACGTCTCGAACGAGTCCGCCGTGGAGGAGGCGATGGCGGGGGTCATCGAGCGCTACGGCCGCGTGGACGGATGCTTCCCGAATGCGGGGATCGGCACGCAGAACCAGAAGCCCTTCTTCGAGCACTCCAACGAGGACTGGTTCAGCGTCATCGACGTGAACCTCCACGGCGTCTTCTACACCCTGCGCGCCGCGACCCGGCAGATGGTCGAGCAGGGCGAGGGCGGCACCCTGGTGCTGACCGCCAGCGGCACCGCCATCCAGGGCGCGGCCAAGGGCCAGGCCTACGCGGCGACCAAGGGTGGGATGATCGCCATGACCCTCGCGCTCTCGGTCGAGATGGCGCGCTACAAGATCACCGCCAACGCGATCATCCCGGGCTGGGTCGACACCGCCATGACCGAGCGGCTCTTCTCGTGGGACAAGTTCGTCGGCGCGGTGATGCCGCGTATTCCGATGCGCCGCTGGGGCACGCCGGAGGACTTCGGCGCGATCGCCGTCTACCTGATGAGCGACGCGTCCCGGTGGCACACCGGGGACGTGATCAAGATCGACGGGGGGTTCAGTATCTTCTAGCGGGAGGCGGGGCTTGTGGCCGCCCGCACCACGAAGAACTCGTAGCCGTAGAACTCGGCGTACGCGTGCCAGGTGTCGATCTCCGTCTGGACGCTGTCCGCCAGTGCCAGGGCGTCCGTCTCACCCCGGTGCCGCTCACGGAAGGCGGTCAGGTTGTCCTGCAGAGGCCGGTAGTAGTCCTCCCACCATGCGGACGCGGGCAGCGGGAAATGTTCGATCGTCTCGTAGCCGCATCCGTCGATGGCGTCCAGCACCGCGGCGGTGTCGCGGATGGCCGGATACTCGCGCTCCCAGAACGCGACGCACGCGGCAGGCGGGTTCGGCTTGCGCCAGCACGCTTCGGTGAACGCGACGTGTCCGCCCGGTCGCAGCATCCGGCGCCAGTCGCGCAGACCTGACTCGACGCCGACGTTGTAGATCGCGCCTTCGCACCAGATCAGGTCGAAGGCCCCGTCCTCGAGTTCCAGTCGGCGCATGTCCGCCACGCGGGCTGCCACGCGGTCGGCGAGTCCGGATCGGTGTACCTCGCGGTTCAGAACATCGATGAACGGCGGATGACTGTCGATGGCCAGGATGTGCGCGGGGGAACTCTGCGCCAGTACCAGCGTCTGGACGCCGGTCCCGCAGCCGAGGTCGAGCACGCGCGACTCCGCCCCGAGACCAGGAACGGACTCGAGTGCCCGACGCGTGCTCGCCGTGTTGCCGGGCCCCTGCCGCGGCAGTCCGTCGAACAACTCGAAGAACAGCCTGGTGGCGCGATCCTCGCTGTCCGCGTTCATTCCCGGGGCCGCGGCGCGGAGCCCACGTGAGCCATGCCGCCGTCCACGGCGACCACCTCGCCGGTGACGTAGCGCGACGCGTCGCTCGCGAAGAACAGCACGATGTCCGCGATGTCGTCGCCGTAGCCCCAGCGCTTGAGGGCGATGTTGTCCTCGAGGCGCTCGATGAGCCCGGGGACGGTCTGGCGGTCCTTCTCCCAGATCGCCGTCGCGATGAGGCCCGGGCACAGCGAGTTGACGCGGATCTGTTGCGGGCCCCAGTCCGCCGCCAGCGCGCGGGTGATGGCGTCGACGGCGCCCTTCGTGCCGGCGTAGGCCACGCGGCCGAGCGGTCCGCGCAGGCTCGCGATGGAGGAGATGTTGATCACCGACCCGCCGCCGCGTTCGGTCATAGACGGCGCGAGTCCGAGGGTCAGCATAAGCAGGGACCGCACGTTGATGGAGAAGACAAGGTCGAAGTCCTCCTCCGTCAGTTGATCCGGCGTGCGGCGCATGGGGATGCCGGCGTTGTTGACCAGGATGTCGACGCCGTCCACCGCCCCGAGGACGCGTTCGGCCAGCTCCGTGCCCGCTCGCGGCGGCGCCAGGTCCGCTTCGAGGACCACCGGTTCGTTCGAGAGTTCCGCCGCCACGCGCTCGAGGTCGGGCACCGTCCGCCCGGTGAGGACGACCCGCGCCCCGGCTGCATCGAGAGCCCGGGCGCTCGCTTCGCCGATACCGCGGCTGGCGCCCGTGACAACGGCGATCTTTCCGCTGAGGTCGGCCATGGTCACAGTTCCTCCGGCGCGGCGGCGGCCTTCGAGGCGTTCGCCGCATCCCCGAAGATCGCCTTCGCCATCAGGGACGTCTCGGTGCCCCGCCGGCGCTGGTACACCTCCGCGCGCATCCGGTGTACCGCCGTGTTGTCCGGCTCCGCCAGCGCCGCCATCTCGACGAGGTGGCACGCGAGCCGGGAGTCGTCGTCGGCCAGCGCCTGCGCGCGTTCGGCGAGCCGCGCGGCGCCGCCCGCCAGGTCCGCGATCTCCTGTGCGAGCGCGTCGTCCGGAGCGGGTTTCAGGTTCGCCGGGTTGCCGTCGTACCACCCCCCGTACATGCGCCAGATGTTGCGGACCACGAACTCCGGTTCGTCGTACATGGGCCGCAGGTACGGCTTGTCCAGGACGGCCTGGTCTACCGTCACCGTGTTCACGATGTCGTTCAGGCGCGCGCCGTCGTTCATCATGGCCAGGGTATCGGCGACGATGCCCTCGAGTGTCTCCGCGACCTCGGTCAGGACCTTCCGGATGCGGTGGGCCCCGCGGATGGGGAGCCCGTGCGCGGGGAGGAAGAGTTCCGCGTCGCGTGCCGCCATCGTGCGCAGCGCCGCCGCCCACTCGCGGGGAAAGCGCTGCACCTTCTGCGGGTTGCCGGCGTTCGGGAAGTTCCAGATGAAGA
>JAPPHP010000126.1 GCA_028821035.1 Gammaproteobacteria bacterium
TCGGGGAGAACGTGCAGATCACGGCGATGCTGGTCGGGTATCCGGACGTTGGCCCAGGACAAGTGGCGTCGGCGTCCGCGTTCACGACCGTCAAGGGGTACATCGGGCCGGTGTACCAGATACTGGGGATCGGACTCCTCCTGGTGGCTTCGGTTCGCCGCATCTTCAACCGGACCGTAGCGGCAGCGGGTGACGATTAGGGTGGCAGGTCACGCGGGACGACGTGCGTCCGGCAACTCGAAGATCACGGGAACGCTCGATGCCTACAAGGTCAATTCGCTCGTCCTCGAGGCGAGGTCCGACCCCTTCGCCGGCTCGGTGAAGTGGGATCCGGCACGGTCGTTGTGGAACGGCGGTTCATTGCTCGGCGCGGTCGCGTTGGGTCCGTTGACGTTCACATGGGGGGCGCTCGCGGTCTTCGTGTTCCTGCTCGCGCTGACGATGTGCGCCGGACACTCCGTCGGCTTCCATCGGCGCCTGATCCATCGCACGTTCGACTGCCCCAAGTGGCTCGAGCGGACCCTGGTGTGGTTCGGAGTGCTCGTGGGCATGCAGGGCCCGTACTGGGTCATCCGGTCCCACGACCTGCGCGACTGGGCGCAGCGTCAACCCGACTGCCATCCCTACCTGCGTCATGGCCGCGGACCGTTCGGCGACGGTTGGTGGAACCTGCACTGCCGCCTCGTGCTCTCCGCCCCCCCGGGCTTTGACCCGGGTCCAGGGATCGCGGACGATGCGTTCCACCGCTTCCTGCAGAGAACATGGATGGCGCATCAGGTTCCCGTCGCCCTCCTCCTCTTCATGATCGGCGGCGTCCCGTGGGTCGTGTGGGGAGTCGTGGTGCGCGTGGCCGTGGGGGTGCACTCGCATTGGTATGTCGGCTACCTGTGCCACACTCGCGGGCCGCAGGACTGGCTGGTGGACGACGGCGCGATACAGGCGCACAACGTGACCTGGGCGGCCATCCCCTCGATGGGGGAGTGCTGGCACAACAACCACCACGCCTTCCCCGCCTCGGCGCGGCACGGGCTGTATCCGGGGCAACTGGATCCGGGTTTCCGCTTCGTGGAGCTGCTCGAGCGAATCGGCCTGGCCTGGAACGTCAAGGTGGCGGAGCGGCTGCCTCCGCGAACCGGGATCACGGCGATTTCGCCGCGGGCGCGCCGCACCCTCGCCTTGCAGGCGGACCACGCGGCACCGGCCGGGAAGCTCGCGTGAACCGCGTGAAGACCGTCGTGGAACGGTTGCGGGCACGTGTCGGCGCGCGGCGGTTCAACTGGCTCTCGACGCTGCTGCTGATCGGCGTCGGTTCGCTGACGGTGCACGTCCTGATCCGGGACGAACTCCACACCAGCGCCCTGCTGTACGTGGGGCTCCCGTTCGCCGGGGCGCTCGCCATTACCGTCCTGCGGCCGGCGGCCGGCACGGGCGTATGGCGTCGCTACCTCGACTTCAGCCTGACCTCGCTGGTCGTGCTGCTCGGCAGTTCGATCGTCCTGTTCGAAGGATTCGTGTGCGTTCTGATGTTCCTGCCGATCTACTTCCTGGTCACGACGGCGTGTTTCGTGTTCCTGTGGCTGTGGGAGCGGATCGGAGCGCGCGGCAACAGGAACTTCCTGGCCGTCTTGCCGCTCGTGATCCTGGCTTCCTCGCTCGAGGGCACCACCGAGGCGACGAGCTTCGAGCGGGTCAACCAAGCCACGGCCATCACGACAGCCGCACTCACCCCGCAGGAGATCATGGCCAACCTCACTCGTCCGATCGATCTGGACGCGGATCGCCACTGGTTGCTCTCGGTGTTCCCGATGCCGTACCTGGTGGAGGCGGAGTCCATCGCGCCCGGCGCCGTCCACCGCGTGCACACGCGCTACCACCGCTGGTTCGTCGCCAATACGCGCGAGGGCATGCTGCGGCTCGAGATTCTAGAGGCCGAACCGACGCGGATCCGTACGCGCATCGTGGACGACACGACGTTCTACGCGACGTACCTGACCCAGATCGGCACGGAGATCGAGTTGACGCCCCTCGACGGAGGCCAGACCGAGATTTCCCTACGTATCGAGTACCGGCGCAACCTCGATCCCGCGTGGTACTTCCACCCCCTCCAGCAGTTCGCGATGCGTAGAATGGGGGAGTTCTTCATCGAACAGGCGATGGTGCGCTCCAGAGACGGGCAGTATCCCGCGCACCGGACCGTCGAGGGCTCCGACAAGCCGCCGGACGTCTGAGCGGGCGCGACCTCCGCCGTCTCTGAACCTCCTCCCTGACGCCGTCCGTGAGTTGGGGCAAGGTCTGCTCGAGTACCTCGAGGGCGCGCGCCCGGTCGGTTTTGAGCAGCAGGCGAATCACTATCCTGTGCGCTTGGATGATCAAGTCTCGCTGCTCGTCGATGGCCATGGTCACACTCCCGGTGGTAGGCGATTTGTCGGTCCGATTAGGCGACGGTCGTCGGCTTTCGGAGCGGAAGGGGTCGCCGGCTCAAGCTGCGCGGTTGTGCGCGATGGCCTCTCGCAGACCTTCGAGCAAGCCCTCAAGATGTGCCATGCGCTCGCGCAGCTCGATCTGCCCAGATTCGACACGCTCGATGCGAGCGGTCAGGGAGCGCTGTCCGGTGAGGATCAGGGTGGCGAGCGCGACGCCGACGGCGAGGATGGCGATCAGTTCCGGCGACATGGCTACGGAGCGTAACATTTCCCCGCCCCCAGGGTAGAGATGGAAAGGGGCATAAGGGGCATAGGGGCATAAGGGGCATAGCGGCATTGGCACGAGAGTGCCCTGCCCTGGCCGGGTGTCACAGGAGCGGCCGCGCGTAATCGCCGGGGGCTGTGTACTTCCAAACGATCATGGCCGGCGTTTGCCGGCCACCCCGAAGCATGAAATGGGACTCTGGCCGGCCGCGGCAACATTCGGGGACAATAGCAGCGCCTCCGATGGCGCGTCCGGGCGTGAGGCCATAAATCCGGGGCTGCCCTCGGCCAGCCCGCCATCGCCGCACCACGGCGCGGTCGCATGCCGTGTCAAACGTCGCCGACGGGCGGCGCGGGTGTTCTTATGCCAGTGGTCCGCTCGGCCCCGGGAATTTCACGGCAAACGGGAAGGGGCGCGGGAGGTGGAGGTGTGAGCGAGCGGTCCGCCGGAGACCTGGCCGACCATCTGGAAGAAGGAGATTGACGGCACCAACGACTACCGTAACGGACTGACCGTGCGCCCGCCCGGGCAGGACACGACCTATACGGAAGCGGGCGGTCCGCCGGTCAACACCGGGCTCTTCAATCTGTACTTCGACT
>JAPPHP010000417.1 GCA_028821035.1 Gammaproteobacteria bacterium
ATGTACGTGTCGTGGTTCCGCCGGTCCCGCGGCGTCATGAGCAGGTTGACGTTGTTGCCCAGCACTTCCTCCGCAGCATACCCGAACAGCCGTTCACAGGCGGCGTTGTACAGCAGCACCGTCCCGGCCGCGTCGATCACCACCATGCCGTCGAGCGCCGCATCGACCACTCGGCGAAGCTGGTGCTCGCCGAGCACGAACGGTGATTCGGAGGTTCCTGCGGTCGGATGGGGGTCGTTCACGCCTTGCATGGGTCGGCCACCGGGTCGATTCGCCGTTCGTCGGCCGAAGGACGCTTGTCCTGTCTCTCGGAGGACGAATGTACCGGACCAGGGACCTCTGGCCAAGACCGGAAGACCAGCTCCCGGTCTTCCACTCCCGATCCTCCAATCTCAATCTTGTCCCGCACCCCCGCAGTCCTATAATCGGCGCATGACGGAAGCCATCGCGTTCGACACCCACCGCTTCGTCAAGCGCCTCACCAGGAGCGGGTTCACCGAAGAGCAGGCCGAAACCCTGGCCGACGAGCATGTCGCCCTGCTCAATGCCAACCTCGCGACGAAGGGCGATATCGCGGCCGTCGAGGCCGACTTGGCGAAAGTCGAAGCCAACCTCAGGTCGGAAATCGCGAAAGTCGAGGCCAACCTCAGGTCGGAAATCGCGAAAGTCGAGGCCAACCTCAGGTCGGAAATCGCGAAAGTCGAGGCCAACCTCATGGCCGAGATCGCGAAAGTCGACGGAAAGATCGAAGCGTCCAGGGCGCAGCTTCTCAAGTGGATGATCGGCGCGCTGATCGCCCAGGGCGGCCTGATCGTCGCGCTGGTGAAGCTCCTCTGAGGAGGGTTGAAGCCAGGTGGAGGACCTTCGCGCCATGCTCGGCATCCTGGGATTGGTCGGCATCGCCTGCGTGCTCCTGATGACCTGCTCCTGAAGCGACCGGGCGGCCGAGTGGCTGCGAGCCGCGTCCGATGCTGTCCGCGCTTGTTTTGGTAGACTGACCGTCGCGGCCCCTTGGGGACCGGACGTTCCTTCAGCGTAAAGCATGCGGGATCGGCATTCCCCTCTCCAGCCCCTCGGGGCCGCGTTCATCTTGCAGCGTCCGGCGATACGGCCGGGGCAATGGAATCGAAGTCGGCGGCGAGCGCGGAGGGCGTGGCCATGGAGCTTCGCGGGAAGTCCGCGGTCGTGACCGGGGGCGGCAACGGAATCGGGAGGGCACTGTGCCTCGCGCTGGCGAAGCGGGGCGTCAACGTGGCTGTCGCGGATATCGAGGCCGACGCCGCGGGCGCCGTCGCGGCGGAAGTGGCCGAGTTCGGCGTCCGCAGCGAGGGCCTCGCGGTCGACGTCACGGACGAGTCGAGCGTTTCGGATCTCGCGGACTCGTCGTGGCGCGCTTTCGGGAACGTCGACATCCTCGTCAACAATGCGGGGGTGATGCATGCGCTGACGCCCCTGCACGAGTGCGGCGCCGCGGACTTCGACTGGGTATTCGCCGTGAACGTCCGCGGCGCGATGAATGGCATCAGGGCCTTCGTGCCGAGATTCCTTGCGGCGGACCGCCCGAGTCGTGTGGTCAACACGGCTTCCGAGCACGCCCTGGGCGTTCCGCACGTCGGCGGCGGCGTCTACACGGCGTCCAAGCACGCGCTGCTCGGCCTCTCCGACGTGTTGCGCCGCGAACTCCCGGACCGCGTGAAGGTCAGCGTGCTCTGCCCCGGGATCGTCGACTCCTCCCTCTGGCGGGCCGGCGAGCGGCGTCAGGCCGAGTTCGGCGGGCCTTCCGCGGCGCCCGAGACGGCCGGCGCCTTCATGGCGCAGGTCGGGATGTCTGCCGCCGAGGTGGCCGCGATGGCCGTGGAGGGCATCGGGACCGGCGAGTTCTACATCGTGACCCATCCCCACGCGGTGGACGTCGCGCACCGGCGGTGGACGGAGCTGCAACACGCGTTCGCGCGGCAGGCGCCGAGGCGCGAGGGCGACGAGCGGTACGACCTGGAACGGATCCTCGGCGCCTTGCCGCAGGTCCGCACGCCATAGGGGAGGAGGAGAGGGCGGGCGCCTTTACCGCGGCGTAGCGGTGTCCGGCGGCGCCCCGCCGCCTGGCGCGGTCCGGCCCCGAGCGCGGAGCCTTCAGCTCTCCGGCGTGAAGGCCACCGGCATACGGACGATCGCGTTGAACCAGATGCTCTTCAGCATCTCCGTCTCGCCGTCGGGATGGATGTCCGGGATGCGCGTCACGATCTGCCTGAGGAGCGCCTGGAGTTGGTAGCGCGCGAGCCGCGAGCCGAGGCAGAAGTGCGGTCCGCTGCCGAATGCGAGATGGCGGGCCGCATTCTCGCGCGTGATGTCGAACCGGTGCGGGTCCGGGAACACCGAGGGATCCCGGTTGGCCGCCGGGTACGAGAGGTAGACCTTGTCGCCCTTCGCGACGCGGTGTCCCCCGATCTCCGTGTCCTCCATGACCGTGCGCCGGAACTTGACCACCGGCGGGGAGTGGCGCAGCACCTCCTCGATGGCGTTCGGCAGGCGCCGGTCGACGTCGCTCCTCAGCAGTTCGTACTGGTCCGGGTGCTCGTGCATGAGCCGCACGAAGTGCGCGGCGGTGCTGCGCGTCGTCTCGTGTCCGGCGATCGACAGGGTCACGAAGAACATCTGGATGTTCAGTTCGTCGAGCTTTTCGCCGTCCACCTCCCCGTGCACGAGTCGGCTAAGCATCGAACCGTCCGGTTCGGCCCGCTTCTCGGAGGCGAGTTCCTGCGCGATGCGGAACAGCGCGAAGAAGGCCGAGCCGGACTCGCCGCGGTATCCGGGGTTCTCGGTGTCGGCGGTCTGGTTGCCGAGGGTGAACACGGTTTCGCGCAGCCGGTCGGGCACGCCCAGGAGCTTGCAGAACGTGTACACGGGGAGCCTCGAGGCGACGTCGAAGACAAACTCGCACTTCCCCTGGCCGGCGACCGAGTCGACGATGGCTCGCGCAACGCGGTCGATCTCGGGATGGAACGCCGCGAGTTCCCCGGGCGCGAACTGTGGCATGACCAGCTTCTTCACCGCCATGTGGTCGGCCGGCTTCATGCCCATGAGCCCGGCCCGCTGCTGTTCGAGCTGGGGCGGTTCGAAGTCCCAGATGACCGGGCTGCCCTCGTGCGACGAGAACAGTTCCTGGTTGCGCGAGACGTCCACGATGTCCTGGTAGCGGGTGAGCACCCAGAACCCCTTGTCCAGGGACGCGTGCGGCATCGGTGTGCGGTAGCTGTCGGACGGCGGATTCCAGTGCACGGG
>JAPPHP010000470.1 GCA_028821035.1 Gammaproteobacteria bacterium
CGTCCCGCGGATGGCCGTCGAACAGGATCTCGCCCGACCACGGCTGGTAGATGCCCGCGACGAGCCGCGCCAGGGTCGACTTGCCAGAGCCGCTCGGGCCGACCACCGCCACCCGCTGCCCCGGCTCGACCCGCAGGTCGAAGTCCTTCAGCAACGGCGGCCGGCTCCTGTTGTAGCCGAAGGTGACGTTCCGCATCTCGAGCTGGCCGGCAAGCTGGAGCCGGCCCTGGAACGTGGGGATGGACTCCGACTCCGGGTTTCGACGCTCGAACACCGGGTCCTCCGCGGCCGTCGAGATGTCCTCCCGCCGCTGCAGGTCCGTCTCGAGCGCCTGACGCCTGTCGGTGAACTCCAGGAACCGCCCGACCGGCGCGAGGAACATCTCCGCCAGGATGTAGAAACCGACCAGGGTCCCCAGGGTCATGTCCCCGGCCATGACCAGGGTGCCGCCGACGGCCAGCACCGCCGCGCCGCGGACGGCGGCGACGAGCCCCGGAAGCGCGGTGTTGACGGAGCCCAGCTCGGCATGGAGCTGGCGCGCATGCAGTTCGCGCGCCTGCTGACCGCTCCAGCGCGCGAAGAAGCGGTCGTCCGCGCCGGTCATGCGCAGGTTGTCGGCATGGCTCAGCATCTGCATGCCCACGCCGATCAGCAACCCCTGCTCGCGCCGCATCGCGTGGCTGCGCATGTCCCGGAGCGCGTTCGTGAAATGGGCCAACACGCCGTGGCCGACTGCGAGCGACAGCACCACAAGCGCGAGCAGGGCATCGTAGAGGAACATGGCGACCAGCAGCACCGCGCTCATGGCCATGTCGACCAGGAGCACCAGGAACCGGTCGGTCAGATTCTTCGCGATCCGGTCGATGGACGAAACGCGATCCGTCAGGTCGCCGGTGAGTCGGTGGTGAAAGAACTCCACCGGCAGCCGCAATAGACGGGTCAGGCCGGCGTTGTAGCCAGTCACTGAAATCCGCGTCGCGAGACGCTTCAGGAACCGGTCCTTGAGCAGCGACAGCACGTACACGAGGACGCCGCCGCCGATGAGCGCCGCCACCAGACCCCCCGCCGGCCCATGGTTCCCGAGGACCTCGTCCACGAAGACGCCAAGCGACGCCGGAACGACCAGCGCCAGCAACGTCAGCATGAGCCCGCAGGCGATCACCCCCGCAAGCACGTTGCCCGACCCGGCCAGTACGCTGCGCAACTGCGCGAACAGGCTCCGAGGCTCGCCCCCGGGGCGGAAATCCGCGCCCGGCTCGAAACGCAGCGCGATGCCGCTGTAGCCCCTGATGAACTCCTCCTCCGGGACCTTGCGTCGCCCCGTCGCCGGGTCGTTGAGATAGAAGTGGCCTTCATCGAACCCTTCGAGGACGACGAAGTGGCTGAACTGCCAGAACAGGATCGCCGGCAACTGGAGCTTCCTGAGCGCCCCGGCGCGCAAGCTCATCCCGCGGCCTTCGAGCCCATAGTGCCTGCCGGCGCGCACGAGGCTCGCCGCGCTGCTGCCGTCCCGGCTGACCTCGCACTTCTCGCGCAGCTCGGTGAGTGCCACCCAGCGCCCGAAGTGGCCGAGGATGCTGCCGAGGCAGGCCGCACCGCATTCCGACGCGTGCATCTGCAGCACGACCGGCGTGTTCAACCGCCGCTTCGAGGGCTCCGACGCCGCCTTGCGGCCCTGGGACGGGCGTTGCGCCACGTTACGGCCGCCTCGTTCCGAAGAGCGCGATCGGAGGTTGCGCGCCTAGGTCCAGCACGATCCGGCACTCTCGGCCCGCAAGGGAAGCCGGAGCGGGACCTTCGTCCAGCATGACATCGACACGGTAGAGGGCGATCGGCGCCGCGGGCTCGAAGGGTGTCGGCTCCGCCGACAACGGCAAGGCGGCAATGCCCTCGACCTTGCCCGAAAGCGCGGCCCGTGCTCCGTCGGTCGTCCCGAGTTCCACGACCGCCGGCATTCCCATGTCGATGTGCGCCGCGGCATCGCTTCTGAGCCAGACAAGCGCCCGGACGGGCCCGCCTTCGACCCCGCTCTCGTCAGGCGCCACCACTACGCCGTCCACGGCAAGGCTCTGCGGCACGCTGCCGAAGAAACCCCACCCTCCGAGCACCAGCAGCGCCAGGGCGACGGCGCCGAGGAGCAGGCGCTCCCGCGGCGTGGAGACGGTCAGGAGCCGGTCGAGCTGTTCACGCTCTTCCTTCGCCTGGGCCACGGTGTCGTGAAACGACTGGAATATGTTGTCGAACATCAAGCCTCCGCAGCCTCCCCGGGCCCCTTGTCCACCACCGTCAGCAGGGCCGGCAGCAGCGACAGGTCGGCAAGGAGCGCGAAACCGATGATCATCGCGGTCAGGATGCCGACCTGTGCGGTGGGAACGAAGGGAGAGAATACGAGTATCAGAAAGCCCGCCACCAGCACGAACGTCGTGGTGACCAGGGCGCGCCCGGCCGTGTCGAACGCGTAACGCACGGCTTCCTCGGCGTTCCGGCCGTGCTCGCGCCGCGCCCGCCGGTACTTGCTTAAGAAGTGCACCGTGTCGTCGACGACGATGCCCACGGTCATGGCCACCACGACCGAGAGCGAGAGGCTCACCTGCCCGACCGTCAACCCCCAGACGCCGAAGCCGAGCAGGGCCGGAAGGAGATTGGGGACGATGCTGATCAGGCCCAGCCGGAGCGACCGCAACGCGAACAGGAGGATGGCGGAGATGGCCACCAGCACCACCACTGTCCCGAGTACCATCGCGCGGATGTTGCGCTGCCCGATGTAGGCGAAGAGCGCCGCCGGGCCGGTGCCGTTGACGTCGGCGATGAGCGGCGCGTTCTCTTCGATCCACGCTTCCGCGCGCGCGTTCAGTTCGAGCAGGTCCTTCGAGTAGAGCGTCTCCGCGGAGACCGTCACGCGCGTGGCCGACCGGGACCGGTCCATCTGGTTGTTGAGGTCGAGACCCTCCGGCAGCGAGAGTTCGTAGAGGAGCAGGTACTGGGCCGCCAGCTCCTGGCTCTCCGGAATCCGGTACGCCGCGGGGTCGTCGCCGTGCATGCTCTGGTTGATCTGCCGGAAGGTGTCGGTGATGACCGCGACGTGCCGCACGGAGGGCTGTTCCCGGTACCAGTCGGCGAAGTTGGCGACCTCGGCGAGGAACTCCGGATCCGTGACCCCGCCCTCCACCGACGAATGCAGCGAGTACTCGAGGGACGTGTTGCCGCTCAGGTGCTCGTCCATGAAGTCCGTGTCCTGTCGAAACTCGACGCTCTCGTCGAAGAAGTGCACGAGGAC
>JAPPHP010000360.1 GCA_028821035.1 Gammaproteobacteria bacterium
CTCAACTGGGGGTGCATCCCCTCGAAGGCCCTGCTCGACGTGTCCCACAAGTACGCGGAAGCGGCCGGGCACTTCGGCGAAATGGGCATCGGCGTGGGCGAACTGTCCATCGACGTCCCGGCGATGATGACGCGCAAGGACGCGGTCGTTAAGCGTCTCACGGGCGGGGTGGGTGCCCTGTTCCAGGGCAACGGCGTGACGGCGCTGGCCGGAAGCGGCCGCCTGCTCGGCAACCGCCGCATCGAGTACACCCCCCACGACGGCGAACCGACGGTGCTCGAGGCGGAACACGTCATTCTCGCGCCCGGTTCCGTGCCCATCGACATCGACCCGGCGCCGCTGGTCCCGGGAACCGTGGTGGACTCCACCGGCGCCCTCGAGTTCGACGCCGTGCCCGGACGCCTCGGCGTCATCGGCGCCGGCGCCATCGGGCTCGAACTCGGCAGCGTGTGGTCGCGCCTCGGTTCGGAGACGGTCGTCCTGGAGGCCCTCGACGAGTTTCTGCCGATGGCGGACCAGCGCATCGCCCGGGACGCGCTGCGCGCGTTCACGCGGCAGGGACTCGACATCCGGCTTGGCTGCCGGGTGATGGGGGCCGAGCCGTCCGGAGACGGCGTGACCGTGACCTACCAGGACGCAAACGACGAGCACACGGTGGAGTTCGACCGGCTCATCGTCGCCGTGGGACGGCGGCCCTATACGGAGGGGCTGCTGGCTCCTGACAGCGGCGTGAATCTCGACGAGCGCGGCTTCCTCTACGTCAACGACCTGTGCGCCACCGACGCGCCCGAGGTCTACGCGGTGGGCGACGTCGTGCGCGGACCGATGCTGGCCCACAAGGGTTCGGAGGAAGGCGTCATGGTCGCCGAGCGCATCGCGGGGCACAAACCGCTGGTGAACTACGACTGCGTACCGAACGTCATCTACACCCACCCCGAAATCGCCTGGGTGGGGCAGACCGAACAGTCGCTCAAGGCCGACGGCGAGAACTACCGGACCGGCACGTTCTCCTTCGGCGCCAACGGCCGCGCGCTGGCCGCGAACGACGCGGAGGGCATCGTCAAGATCGTCGCCGACGCGGAGACCGACCGCGTGCTGGGCGTGCACGTGTTCGGGCCGCAGGCGTCCGAACTCATTGCCCAGGCGGTGATCGCGATGGAGTTCGACGCGAGCGCGGAGGACCTCGGGCTCACGATGTTCGCCCACCCGACGCTGGCGGAAGCCGTGCACGAGGCGGCGCTCGGCGTCGGCGGCCGGGCGATCCACATGGTGAACCGGAAGCGCGCCTGAATCCGGCGGCAGGACAGCCGCCGTGTCCCGCATTTGAGGAGAACGCATGAATCTGCACGAATACCAGGCGAAGGAACTCTTCGCGCGGTACGGACTGCCGGTCTCGGAGGGTCGCGCCGCGGACACGCCCGACGCGGCGGTGGCCGCGGCCCGCGAGATCGGCGGCGATCGCTGGGTCTGCAAGGTCCAGGTCCATGCCGGTGGGCGGGGCAAGGCCGGAGGGGTCCGGCTGGTGGACTCGGAGGAGGCCGTGCGGGCGTTCGCCGGGGAGTTCCTGGGCCGCAACCTCGTGACGGCGCAGACCGATGCGGAAGGGCAGCCTGTCGGCCAGGTCTATGTCGAGAGCTGTACCGACATCGCGACCGAACTCTATCTCGGCGTGGTCGTGGACCGCGCGTCCAGGCGCGTGGTCGTCATGGCGTCCGCCGAGGGCGGCGTCGAGATCGAACAGGTGGCGCGGGACACCCCGGAGAAGATCCTGCGCGCGGCCATCGACCCGTACGTGGGAGCCCAGCCCCACCAGGGACGGGAGATGGCGTTCCGGCTCGGGCTCTCGGGAACGCAGGTGCGGGAGTTCACGGACGTCTTCGTCAAGCTGGTGAAGCTCTTCCATGAGCTGGACTGCTCCCTGGTCGAGATCAACCCGCTGGTCGTGACCGCCGAGGGTCACATCCACTGCCTCGACGCGAAGATGAACATCGACAACAACGCCCTGTACCGGCAGCGGGAACTCGCCGGGATGCGCGACGCGACCCAGGAGGACCCGCGCGAGGCCCGCGCGGACGAGTTCGGGCTCAACTACGTGGCGCTCGACGGCAACATCGGCTGCATGGTGAATGGCGCGGGGCTCGCCATGGGCACGATGGACCTCGCGAAGCTCTACGGCGGCACGCCGGCCAACTTCCTGGACGTGGGCGGCGGCGCGACGAAGGAGGCCGTCGGCGAGGCGTTCCGGATCATCCTGTCGGACGAGAACGTCAAGGCCGTGCTCATCAACATCTTCGGCGGCATCGTGTCCTGCGCCACGATCGCCGACGGCATCATCGGGGCGGTCACGGAGGTGGGCGTCAACGTCCCGGTGGTGGTGCGCTTCGAGGGCAACAACGCGGCCGTCGGTGCGGAGAAGCTCGCCGCCAGCGGCCTCGACCTGGTGACCGCCGGGTCGCTGGCCGACGCGGCGCAGAAGGCCATCCAGGCGGCCGGGGGTGCGGCATGAGCGTTCTGGTCGACCGGGACACCCGCGTCCTGGTGCAGGGTTTCACCGGCGCCCAGGGCACGCTCCATTCCGAGCAGGCCATCGCCTACGGGACGCGCGTGGTCGGGGGCGTCACGCCCGGCAAGGGCGGCGCCAGCCATCTCGGCCTGCCGGTGTTCGATACCGTCCGGCAGGCAGTTGCGGAGACCGGCGCCACGGCGTCGGTGATCTACGTGCCGGCGCCGTTCTGCAAGGACTCCATCCTCGAGGCCCTCGACGCGGGCATCGAGCTGATCGTCTGCATCACGGAGGGAATCCCGACCCTCGACATGCTCGCGGTCAAGGCCCGGCTCGACCTGACCGACGCGCGGCTCATCGGTCCCAACTGTCCCGGCGTCATCACGCCCGGCGCCTGCAAGATCGGCATCATGCCGGCCGACATCCATCTCCCCGGGCGCGTCGGTGTCGTGTCCCGCTCCGGCACGCTGACGTACGAGGCCGTCCAGCAGACCACGGACCAGGGCTTCGGGCAGTCGACCTGCGTCGGCATCGGCGGGGACCCGATTCCCGGGAGCCAGTTCGTCGACATTCTCGAGCTGTTCGAAGGGGACGCGGACACCGAGGCGATCGTCATGGTGGGCGAGATCGGCGGTACCGCGGAGGAAGAGGCCGCGGCCTACATCGCCGAGCACGTCTCCAAACCGGTCGTCGCCTACATCGCCGGCGTAACGGCGCCGCCCGGCAAGCGCATGGGGCACGCCGGCGCCATCATCACCGGCTCAGCCGCA